>JAJYRY010000127.1 GCA_021793855.1 Thermoplasmata archaeon | reverse complement strand
GTTCCCATCGGTTTTTCTTCCCTAAGTTGAGTGACATTGATACCTTTCCACATGTGACCATATCTCTTCTCGATGAGCTCGCCCTTATAACCCGATAGAAGGTAGACACGATTTATACCCGCGTACTTAAAGTCCAGCAGCTGCCTGTCCAATATCAGGTAATCGTCTTTAAGGGGCAAAAGTGTTTTTGGAATCTCCCCTGTGATAGACTGCAACCTCTTCCCGTACCCTCCGGTAAACAAAACACCTATTGTCATCTTACGACAGCATTCTTCAAATGACGTCTCTTTATATTTAGATATCCACGAGTGACTCAAATTCTTGGACTTTCTAAAGAACGTTCAAGAAAGCGTCAGAAGAACGAAATTAGAAATCAGGCATACTACTCAGCTGAATTCATACTTGCTATATATCGCTATCAGATCGGTGATCTCTTTGTTGATCGAGAAATTCAACGATCGTTTCCTCAGAACTTCCGCGCTCTTCTTGTTTTTGAGAGCATAATTCAAGGTGTCTGCAAATTTGTCAACACTTGTCAGGAATCCAAATTCTCCAACAGTTTCCCTGAAGATTGGAAGATCATTCAATACAACGTTTGTGCCGCAAGCCATAGCTTCAATTGGAGGCAGACCAAAGCCCTCAGCTTCTGAAATGAAAACAAAAAGGTCCGCGTTCGTGAGATACCCTGTGAGTGTTTGTTCATCAACCTCTCCTTTGAGGAAAATGTTCCCACTTTTCTTCGCAAACTCGGCAAGACTACTCGCTCTCTCTGACCACGAATTTACAGGTCCAAGATGGTACAGTTCCATATCCTTTTCCTTCGAGACAATCTCATATAACTTGTCGAACTTCTTCCTGGGATTGAAATCCCCCACGGTGATAAGGTGTACCTTTCCGTTATCGGGGAACGGGTTGTTCCGGTTAGGAGCGAATTTTGCGCTGTCAATCCCTTGATATATCACTTCGACTCTTTCATCTTCTATGTTGAGTGCAGTCACCAATTCTCTTTTGACAGTTTCTGTTGAAACAACAAAGGTCCTTGCCTTGAGAGCACGATCATACATCAACCCATATGCCGACTTGTCGTAACCGGTCTTTATGAATTCGGAAGGCTTCAGAAAGGGAATGATGTCGTGGATGGTGACAATGTCGACACCCTCAGGGCTGAGCTCCGGTACCAAGGCATGAATTGGATGTTCAAGGTTCCTGTGGAATGACAGTCCAAGCCTCTGGGATGCTATACCTCCTATCGGTTTTCCAGAAATGGAGAATTCCATCTTCCGCACGCCTACCGGGGTAAAACGGTACTTTGCATCTGTCAATCCATTAAGGACTGTTTCAACGTATGTTCTGATGCCACTGAAAACCCTTATCTTTGGATATACTATTGTGAGCACTCTATATTGATGAAGTCTTAATATTAAAATCTCCGTACGAACCGATTCACTTCTTAAAAATACTGCCCAGATTACTCAAGTCTTCAAATCGGTGCTGGGAAAATTAAAAAACTTTAATATTAAATTCCAATAGGAATATGTGCAACAAGAGCCTACAGGGCGCATATCGATAATAATCGCCTCTCTTAATGATCGAAGAATATCGAACACCTTGGAATCGCTTTCCAAACAAACTCGCAAACCATTTGAAATCGTAGTAGCAGACGGTGGCACAACCTGGAACATTGAAGAAGTGTGCACCTCATTTAATGCACGACTTGAGCACCTTCCTGGGAACATAGTTCAGTCCAGGAACAAAGCCCTGTCCCTCGTGAAAGGTGATTTGGTAGCGTTTATAGATACGGATGAAACTGCAGTGCCCACCTGGCTAGAAAAACTCTCTGATCCTATCCTCGATGGAAGAGCAGATTTTTCTGGAGGTCCTATGCTGCACTACGCACCTAAGTACGGGCCCGAAGAGTACGTGAATCAGATTGAGGATTATATTTATGAGTATCAGGTACCTTCCAATATAGCATTTCTTCCGCTCGGCAACTCAATGTGGAGAGCTTCAATTTTCCAGAGACTCGGCGGCTTTGACGACTCAATCCCGTACAGCGAGGACTATGACTTGAATATCAGGGCGCTGAAGGCAGGGTTCAAAGGAATTTACATAAAAGATGCTTCGATTTACCACGACCACTCTGAGTTCGATTCGTATTTCAAACTCATAAGAAAAAGGTATGCATACCTCCGTTCTGCCGCTCGTGTCTTCATCAAGAACAAGTCACTGTCGATGAGAATGAAGTCGAAGTCGGGTGGCAAAGTAAAACATCCGTTTCACATCATAGAGACTTTGCTGAAGCCGATTGCACTAATTGACGCCTATATTCGGGGTTAAATATTTAATAAATATGCAAGGATTATCTTCGAATGAAAGTAGTTGTAGTTGGACTGGACGGTGCCATCTGGGATCCACTTCTGCCATACATCAACAAGGGGGAGTTGCCCGGTTATGCACAATTTTGGAAGAAGGGGATGCACGGTCCATTGCTTTCAACCATTCCATACCTTACTCAGCCCGCCTGGAAGTCATATTCTATTGGTAAGAATCCCGGAAAGACAGGAGTTTTTCACTGGTCTAGAATCGACTGGTCAGAATTCAGGGTCCGGCACCTAAATTCAACCAATTTTCACGGAGATGATTACTGGGACATACTTTCAGAAAGAGGTCACAAAGTCTCGATAATTGATATGCCGTCTACATATCCGCCAGATAAAGTAAACGGTGTCATGATCTCTGGAATGAATCACGGAGATGGTCCGTGGACTTATCCACCAGAGTTCGAAAGGACTATGCCTTCGTGGTTTCCAAAGGACGGCCTACACCTTTTCAGAAGAAATCAAGATCCAGAGGTCACGATGGATGGGGTGGAAGCGGAAATAAAGTCCCGATTTGACATGGCTGAAATGCTGTGGGATGCGGATCTGGTGCACCTTTCTGTCGAAATGAATGACCACGTTTCTCACTTCATGTGGAACAACGAACACATTATGTACAGAAATTTCAAGGCGAATGACGAAGGGCTCCAGAGGATACTGAATAAGAATAAGGATGGCTATACAATCCTGATGAGCGACCATGGAAATGGACCGATCGAGGACGAATTCTACACGAACGAGTTTCTTGCGAAGGAGGGATTTCTAGTCCTGAAGGAGGGTGACTCAAAGGGTCTGTCGAGGGAATCGGTCGTAAACCTAGGGACGAAGTTGAGACTGGACAGAGTAGTCGGCAAACTGCCGAATAGAGTGCAGAACAAGATCGTTAAGAGAATTAAGAAGATGGACAGCGTGATGGAATCTGCCCCGGAGAAGAGAATTAATTGGAAGGATTCTAAAGTAATTGCCCTTGACGAGGGAATGCTGTACGTCAACCCGCTCTATGAAGAAGAGAAGGAGTCAATTCTGGAAGACCTAACCAAGAAACTGACATCTCTAAAGTCAAAGACGGGAAAACCCGTGATAAAGAATGTACTTAGGGGAAATGATGTATACTGGGGACCTTACGTAGCAGACGGTCCTGATTTGGTGGCGGTCTCCCACGAGATATACCATCAGAGATATCCTCTCTCTGGATACCAGTGGGCCTCTGAAATTCCGGACGAGATATGGGGGTACAGGTACCCACAGGTTGGTCACCACAGGATCAAGGGCATATTTGGAATGGT
>JAJYRY010000126.1 GCA_021793855.1 Thermoplasmata archaeon | reverse complement strand
AGCTATTCACACGTCTCCCCCACCAAACGTTTATATTTCATTTACTATTGGCCAGCCATGACAGACCAGGCGAATCCTGCGTCCTCCTCCATAGAAGTGGATGCACTGACCAAGATAAGACGATTTTCTCTCCTCTCCATCGTTGGATTCCTCATTGCAACCGTATCGATTATCCCCGGTATCATCCTGCTGTCCAGCTTCCGCTCAGTCACCACTCCTACTACCAGCCCTACTCCCTCTCTGCTATTTGGCAGCCCAGTACTCGCAGTCGTATTCGGTGTGGCGATAGTGAGCGCAGTAATACTCTTCGTCGCATTCCTTTCTCTAAGATCCGGTTACCGCATACTGAAGGGAGTCTCCACCGATTTCAACTCTGCCTATACAGGCACAACGCTCTATATAGCTGGCCTTGTGATCATAGTCCTTGGCTCGCTGATCATAATTGCCACAGCGGTCGTAGGACTTGCTGCGCTCATAGTGGGCGTAATCATCATCTTAATTGGAGCCATCATGGGGTTCATTGGCACGATACTCGCTCTTATAGTTGGGACGTTCCGTCTCAACTCTAGGTATGGCAACTTTACCCTACCTGCGGTTTTCTACGTCGTTGGAATATTCTTCTCCCTATTCAGCTTCATAGCAGCGATCCTCATGTACACCAGAACCGGGAGAGCCATTGCCAAACTGAAAGGCGGGTCGCAGTGACAACGCCTGAGTCTTCTCCTACCGTTCCCCCTTCCATTGGTGAGAAGCCCCGCCTAGACCTTGTCGCTGTTCTTGTCGCAGTCTCGATAGTTTCCTCCGTTGCAGTCGTATTCCTTTACCACTCATTGACCAACACTTTTAGTTCCTCCTCCCAGCCTCCCCTCGCCTATCTTCCTGCTTACTCGCTCTACTCCCTGAATACTTCACAGGCTGTCTCTGTCTCAGGCTCAATCGATGGCGTTTCCTACAACCAGATAATCACGATCATACTGACATTCGTATCGGGATTGCTCATCGGTCTTGCGGTGAAGAAGGGGCTTACTGCATTGATCCTTGGGATAGTGGGGGTTGTGATAGCAGGATATGTTGGAATAGCATTCATTCCTAGGATATCTCTCACTTATGAGTTCCACAAATGGTCTTCCTTCTTTTTCACGTACATCTCAACGGTGAAGTTCGGAGCAGTTCAACTCACTCTATCCGTTATACTCTTCCTCATAGGCCTCGCAATAGGTCTCTGGAAGGGGTGAAAAATGTCTAGACTCACAAGGAGAGAGAAGAAGGAGATTAGGAAGCAGCTTGGAGAGGGATAGGAAAGCCAGAAGGAAACATCCGGTTTTCGATGCAGCAATGAACGCGAATAAGAGAAGGATGAACGTAAAGCTCGCGGGAATATCAATAGGTATCGTGATTGTCTTGATTGTGGAGCGGGGGGATAGTGTTCATTGAGACAGACCACAATATCCAATGCTTACGCCACGGAGCACAAAGGGGTGTACTTCAGTGTTGAATCGGCGAGCTTCGTCAACTCCAGTGGCTCGTGCTCCTTCGTCACCACGGTAAAAAATACGGGTTCCGTCTTCATAAACACCATAAACATAACGGTCCCCGCAACTGGTTCTACCGTCGGTCAACTGACTTCCATATCCGTAGGCATCACGGCAAACGGTTCTTTCAAGATAAGCGGAGTCCAGAACGGCACTCTGTATTCGTTGGAGTATTACGGGTTATCGGGCAACCTGAGCTACGAAACCATGATCTCTGTCATGGGATGATGAATTTTTTTTTAGGCGCGCTAAATTAATAAAAATGTTTAAGACTACCTTAATCAATCAATCTCCGTGAATTCTAACAAAATTTGTTGCTCACAGAGGAGAAAAGAAACTAAAGAACAGCGAAAATTCTAAGGTTGAGCATGAAAAGAGAATCAACTTTCGGAAGGATCGGAGGCGTACTTTCGGACGAGATATCGTTAAGAATACTGGGAATGTTATCTAAGAAACCTCTGTTCGTAAAGAACATTGCTCACTCGTTTGGAATGCACGAGTCCCACACATCAGAAAGAATTTCGTCCATGAGGAAGCTTGGTTTGATTGACTACAGGTGGGTGAGGGTGAATGATAGAAACGTAAAGGAGTACTTCCTTACTACCAAGAAAATTGAGATTTCTTTTTCATCCGGTGAACCATCGTTCGTCATAAAGAAGAAGGACTACTCAGCAAAAGCACAATCCCTAAAATTCATCGATTTTTCTCCTCCTAAGGTCAAGACGTTCATGGGAAGAGAGGAGGAGTTAAGAGCGCTCAAGGAAAAATCTAAGGTGTTCATAAGTGGTATTTCCGGTATAGGTAAGACTTCACTGGCAGCCAAATATACAAGTGGACTCAAGGAACCGGTCTTTTGGCATGCTATCCGAGAGGTCGATTCTCTTGAATATCTTCTTACGAAGATTTCGTCATTTCTTGACCACCTCGGAAGGAAGAATTTGAGCAGAATGATAGCAATTGGTGCGAGCAAGAGAATGGTCATCGACTACTGCATATCAGAGATGAGAAAAGTCAACTCAGTCATTGTCATCGACGATTTCCAACTATGTTCAGACAAGAATATTACTGGACTTATCCGGGACATAAGCCTATCCGAGCCTAGTCTTAAAATCATCGTAATCTCTAAGGAGGTCTCACCCCCAACCAACGGTTATTTTGCTTTGAATCTCAAAGGACTGAACTTTGATGAATCACGTGCGCTTCTTTCAGGCGCTGGGAAGAAGCATGACGCTACGACAATTTCCTCTCTTGGAGGATATCCCTTAGCTCTTTCCCTAGCTGGAAAGATATCTGAGGAGAAGATAACTCTTGAGACTCTCACTTCAGTCCTGGCAACAGAGATAGTAGAGTATCTCGATAATTCTGAGAGAGAGACTCTCCTGTGGGCAGCTGGTTTTCGCGAAGCCTTTTCGCTTGAGGAACTGAATTACGCACTGGAGAGAGATGCTGGAAGTGACCTGCAAGTCCTGGTAAATAAAGGATTGATTTCTACCCGCTCAAGGTCTTACTACGTACACGAATTTGTAAGAAGTGTTGCTGCATCATTGCAGAGCGACCCAAATGTGATTCACAGGAGACTAGGCAACTATTATGCATCAGACCACTCACCCACCTCCACGATAGAAGCAATCTATCACTTTGGTGAATCTGGAGAATCTGGTTCCCTCATTAAACTGATCAAGACAAACGCAGCTCTTCTGGTTGATTCTGGTTTTTCCGAACCGCTCCTCACAGTTCTCAATCGCCTAAAAAAGATAGAACGCGACCCCATAGCAAGAGGATGGATTCTTCTGTGGGTAGCAAAGATAGAACAAATGGGAAGGAATTACACTCTCGCAAAGGAGCTTTCTGAAGAGATAATCGGTATTGCAAAAAATGTAGATAAAGAGCTTGGCATAAGAGCATCCTTATGGTTGGGGCAGACGCTCAATTCTATCGGGAAGAATGATGCGTCCCTCAAGATCCTTCAGAAATCACTAACCGTCACAAGGAGAAAGCTCAGTAAGGAAGATCTTGAAGCTGATATACTGTATTCGCTCAACTGGACCCTATGTGACTTGGGAAAGTTAGATTCTGCCCAATCTTACCTTTCACAAGCAATAGAAATCTATGGAAAAATAGGGGACAAGAGAAATTATTATGCAGCCATATTTTACAGAGGTT
>JAJYRY010000007.1 GCA_021793855.1 Thermoplasmata archaeon | reverse complement strand
CTCCAGAGTCAAGTTTGAATTGTAACTGGAATTCTGAGCGTAGATCGTTCCGTCGCTGGAGTAAACAGAGATCTGCCAACTTAATCCTGTAGCTAATCCCGTAGTATCAATTGTAAAGCGTGTCAATGAGGGAAAGCTGATTGATACATTCTGACTGCTTCCACTTACATAGATGGACGAAGGTTCAGTGAAAGTAGTCCGTTCAAATGTTGGCTGATAATAATAGACTCCGTCGGGAAGGTAAATCGTAATTGAAGACTGACTTGCTGTATCGACAAAGAAAGTGTTCAGCGAATGAGCATTAGGGGATGTGGTTTCTCCAAATAGTTGCCAGGATGAACCAGCAGTCAGGCCAGATTCCTGGAATACGGTTGGATAAAGAGTTGGAAAACTTATCTGTTTGTCTATGTTCGATCCAGAAATTGCAAACGAGTTGGACTCAATCACAGTGGAACCGGTTCCAAATGCGAAACTATAGTAGCCGTCGGGAAGAGAAGCTAATATGGTATTGTTGCTGGATGATTCTGATAGGATAGTCATATTTCCTTTAGATTGGCTAGATGAAGCATAAACGGTCCATATGGTTCCTGGGGGAAGGCCAGTTTCAGTAAATGTTGCGCTATGGAGTACTGGGAAAAGGACTGAAACAGACCTGTTCCCAGATATAATTAATTTATAAGGGCCAGAAAGAGTTGAGGATGGACCCGCATAGTAATAATATGTACCCGCTCCAATTGACCCGGAGATACTAGAGGATGTTGCGCTACTTGAAAAGATCAGTCCATTTGACTCATGATAGATAGTGTTGTATAGAGGGAGATCTGGTGCAGAAAGTGCAAGATCTGTATATACATAGACACTCCAGCTCTCTCCGCTCGGTTTATTGGTAGCAGTGAAGTTCACTGTAAATTTGGCAACTGGGCTCTCTACAAATGGAGATTCACCCAAGGGTTGATTTCCAATGCTTTGCCACGAACCAAAAGTGCTCCCTGGACCTTTTTCATAGGCGATATGAGCTTGGGCAACAGATGGCAAAGCAGAACTGTTGTAGTTCAAGCTGTTTGCCACTGGAGAAGTAGCTAAGTTAGCAGTTGTACCCTCAGTCATGATTAATGAAGAACTTAGAGCAGAGAAAAGAACAAATGATGTCACTGCCAGTGCCGATAAAAGAGTGATTTTCTTTCGAATTTCCTTCACATCCTTATATAGCGTGAACTATTATTAAATTTTGTTAAAATAAAGTTTTGAACGAGAATAGACCAGGACTGATAATGCTGAGAGACCAGAACCTTAAAGAAAAAATTCCACTTTCTTACTAGGCACATTCAAGTCTTAGGTTCTAGCTCTCTTTTTAAGGCATCAATTCAGTCATGACCGCACCAGATGGCGCCCATGACTTTATCTTAATTTGGACGTTACTGACTACTTTCGATGATTGGAATGTACAAGAATTTGTCCTATTCAGACTAAAGAATTGATTTAATTAACCTTAACTTTGGTTCATTGCTTATAAATGTTTTTATACTCTTCGGCAATTTCCAATCCAGTGTCATACAAAAAGTACGCAAAGTTATTAGTCGTAGCTGTAGCGCTTATCATAGTCACTGTTATGATTGTTTCTTCGTTTTCTGGTGCTGTCTATTATCCTAGTGCCAGTTCCCAATCCAAATCAGGTGGGAGTCACGTCTACCTAGTGACTACCAGGGTGGGCGGTTTAAACACTAGTTATTACGAGAAAGTTCAAAGCGGAAAGGTGGTTAAGACATGGCCCGCTTCGGCTGTCCCTCAAACCACAAACCTTAATTTATCAAAATCCGGATTGTCTGCTCCCTCTAATCTAGCACAGAATTCAAAGTATTTACAATCCCAGTTGAACGTTCCATCGAGTCCTGGTTCAAATGCCTCAGCGATTTCAACGAATCAAAGTAATATAACATCACTAGACCATGCCAGTACTGGAAGTACATTCAATTTGACCCAGTCGTATACTCTCACTTCTATCACTCTTTCCCCTACCTCATCCAGTCTCTACATAGGGCAGTCCATTAATTTCCAGGGTAGCTGGATGGGCGGGGCATCTCCATTTACCTATCTCTGGCAGGTATTCCTTTCTCACGATAACCACCACAATTTGACCTATTACACAGGCTCCACAACCGGAAATGGTGCCAGTTTCAGTTTCGCACCCGACCACTCTGGAACTTATAAGATTCTTCTGACTGTGAATGGAACGGGCACAGGTGCTGGTTTGAATGCCACTTCAATAATTACTGTAACGAATAATCAGAATGGAGACAGACACGGAAACGATCAGGGCTCCCAAAATTATCAAACCGGTCTTCAAAGTGTGACCCTATCTCCAACTACTTCGGTTATGTACACCGGTCAACCCATTACTTTTGTAGGGAATTGGACTGGTAGTTTTAATGCCTACAACTACGCCTGGGAAATAACAAACAGCCCAATAAACTGGAAGTCGTATTATAAGGAAGAGTTCAATCAAATTAACTCTTTCAATACAACCCATGCGACGTCTGCAGATTTCACTTTTAACCCCATTTATAGTTCATATGGAATCTACTACTTGTATCTCTACTTGACACCGACAGATAGCAATGGACATAACAACCAAAAAGATTTCCTGGTCGGGTATTCACAAATAATTCTCCTCCCTGGCACGCCAGGGGTTACTTCAGTAACAATATCTCCATCTTCTGTCAATGCAGACTCTGACTCTGGAGTTCCTATAACCTTCACTGGGAACTGGAGTGGAGGAACGGCGGGGTACTCATACGCCTGGATGGTCGTTAAAAAGGAGCCTATAAGCACTCCGTACATCCTACAATTGAATTCCTACAACTATACTAATGGGAATTCTGCCACTTTCAGTTACGCGCCCAGTGACAACGGACAGTATTATGTCTACTTATTCGTAAACAGCGCGAGTTCTTCAGCATGGGTAATGGCCGTATCACAGATATACTCACGAGAGAGTCATCAACCCAGTGTCACACAGGTCACGCTTACTCCAACTACGGTAAGTGCGGATCTTGGAGAACAACTAACCTTTTATGCAAATTGGACAGGGGGCGCCTCTCCTTACACATACGCGTGGTATGTGACTTCCAATTTCCCGTATTGGCAACAAGATCATCATTCATTTTCTAGGGAAAACACTACCTCGCTTCCAAAAGCTAATTTCACATACATTCCATCCAGCTACGGGATCTATTATCTCTATCTGTTTGTTAAGGACCAAAATCATAAACTAGCCCCTGTGGCCACTGCAGAGATAATAGTCCTGCACCCGTCTTTGCCTCTGACGACTTCTGCGATATCAATATCGCCAACCACGGCAACAGTTGGAACTCCGTTGTATGCGACAGTTGAGTCTGGTTATGGGATAGCACCCTTCAGTTATTCATGGACAGTTTCCACATCATCAGGGCAACCTGTCCCTAGCGGCTATAGTACTTCCGGAAACCAGATAACATTCAGTACTTCTGGAACCTATGACGTCACAGTGACTGTAACCGACTCAAGTGGTGTATCCGTATCGTTCACTGAAACGGTCACCATCAATGCTCTATTGAGTGCAACAGTTGCGGTTTATGGATTTTCAAACATAGATGAAGGACAATCCACCACTCTCACCGCGGTATCTATAAATGGCGGCATTCCTCCCTACACTGGTCAATGGTTGGAAGAACCACCAAATTTCGCCAGCTACGTAGATCTTGGCAATTCTTTCCCTGCAACTTCAAACGATCTCTCTGCTTCCATTATCTCAACCGGTACTCTTTCGACTACTGGGACCTGGCTCTTTGAGTTGAAGGTTACAGACAGCTCGTCAACGGTGGCTTATTCCACTCCCATATCTGTTACGGTCAGCCCCCAGCTATCCGTTGCCCTTTCGTCCCCTGTCACTCAAATTGATTCCGGCAATTCTGTAACATTTACAAATCAGACTCAGGGTGGAACTTCTCCTTTCGCATATTCATATACTGTCAGTCCAACGTCCGGATGGACACAGTCAACAAATCCCGGGAATACCTTTACTTTCACGATGCCAAATACTTATACAGTTACCCTTACGGTAACTGATGCTGCAGGAGCGTCTTCAACTTCTTACGTCACTGTTACCGTAGTTTCACCTCCTCTGATATCAGAGCAGCCCCAATCTTATTCCATTGATCCCGACCAACAATTCACCATTCCCCTGACATCCATGGTCGAGTACGGCAGTGGGTCATTTACCTGGCAATGGTATACCGGAACCACTAATAGTGGAACCCCCATATCTGATGCATCAGGCAGCGGTACAACAGCAACCTTCACCCCGGTTCAAGCGGGAAGTTATTATGTTGTTTTCAAGGACTCAACGGGGCAATCGGTTACTTCTGATGTAGCAGTTATTACCATGAACTCTGCCCCTTCTGTTTCCGTCTCTCCCTCATCTGCGACAATATATGAATCACAGTCCTTGCCTCTTACTACTACTTCACAAGGGGGCTCTGGTCAATTCTCGTATTCATGGACGCTCGGTGGAAGTAAATCAATCTTGGGTACGGGAACGAGCTATACTTTTTCAGAATCGACGATTGGAACTTACACAATATGGCTGAACGTGACCGATACAGGAACCTCTCCTAATTATGCTCTCTCTCCGATTTCTATATCTATAATCGTTAATGCGGCTCCTTCAGTAACTATCTCTCCGTCGACTGCAACGATAGATTCTTCCCAAAGCATGCTACTGACGCCTACAGTGAGTGGAGGCTCGGGCTCATACATCTACTCCTGGACCATCGGTAGCAGTTCCACCGTAGTTGGAACGTCATCCACATACTCCTTCTCAGAAACCACTCCCGGCACCTACAAAGTGTGGCTCAACGTCACGGATACGGGAACTACCCTGCATCTCGTTATTACTGCTTCAGTACTTATAGTGGTGGATTCTAATCCTTCAATAACAGTCCAACCTCAGTCAGCAACGATAGATTCTGGGCAATCGATTGTTGTTACCTCAACGGCTACAGGTGGCACGGGCTCCTTCACGTGGCAGTGGTATGATTCTTCTGGTCCAATAACTGGTGCTTCTGGAACCGGTCCGACTGCTACATACACGCTTTCGTCTGTGGATACAGGGGTATATGTGACTTTCACAGACTCAGGCACTACGTCTGATTCGACACCCGCTGCAACAGCCTCCTCAGGCAAGATTTCCGTTACGGTGGACCCAGCCTTGGCCATCTTAACTGAACCTTCTTCTGGAAAGATCGACAGCGGTCAAGTGATCTCACTCTCTTCCACCGTAACCGGTGGAACCGGACAATATTCGTGGTCACTATACACCTCGTCTAATACTTTTGTGGCTTCTGGCACGGGACCTACTGCCTCATACCCGGTCTCTCCTGCAGCTACTAATTCATACTACTTCAAATTCACGGACACCGGGGTTGCCCAAACGGCTTCGCCTGCTGCGAAGTTGAACTCTGCCACTGTCGCAATCACGGTGGATCCCGCACTCACAGTAAGTATAAGCCCGTCATCAGCGACGGTTCCATTGGGACAGTCTCAGGTTTTCACTTCCACAACATCGGGAGGTAGCGGTCAATTTTCATACTCCTGGACCTTGGGTGGAAGTTCTAATCTGGTAAGCGTTTCGAATTCCTACGATTTCATTGAATCAACAGTAGGCAGCTATACAATTTGGTTAAACGTGACAGACACCGGAACCACTTTACCATACACCATTTCCGCGACAGTAACGGTGCAAGTACATACAGCAACCCTGAGTGTATCTTTCAGTTACAACACGCCCTCATCAGGGAGCGGCTACCTAGACCTTGGGGAGAGTGTAACTCTCAGCGTCACACCGACCATAAGTGGAGGGATTTCACCTTATAGCTATCAATGGTACCTTAACGGCACATCCAGCACATCAACAATTGGCAAATCAGGTGGGGCTGTTTCTGGGACTGTCATTACTAACTCATTCACACCGGCGGGGAAGGGGACCTATGTTTTCTACCTTACAATTTCCTCCTACGATGGTCTCCTGTCCACTTCTGGTCCAATTACTGTTACCGTCTATGCCCCCCCCTCTATCTCGATCCAACCCGTGTCTACAATGATAGACCTTGGAAAATCAATAACCCTGACATCCGCGATAACTGGCGGTTCCTCCAGCTTTTCGTGGTCTCTTTATACCGCTTCTGGAACGTTGGTAAGCTCTGGAATAGGAAAGACACCGTCATACAAGTTTAGTCCTCAATCCAACAACACTTATTATTTCAGTTTCACCGATACCGGTGTTATCTCTGGGTCTAATCCCACGCCCACTGCAAAATCTAGTAATGCGGTAATCACTGTGAATTCCGACCCAAGCGTGACGGTGCTTCCCGTTACTATCGGAAGCGGCAAGAGTGCGACTCTTACAGCAACTGCCGCAGGAGGATCGAGGACAGGGTATTCGTTCAAGTGGTATTCTGACTCTGGGCTTTCCAATCTGGTTTACAGCGGGAATCCGTTCGCAACCCCATCACTATCTATCACGACCACTTACTATGTCACAGTCGTCGATTCAACTGGATTCGTGAGCACTCCGGCTTCAGTTGTTGTAACGGTGGTAGGGAGCTTAACATCATCATCTATAACAATAACTCCAACAACTACTGACGTAGGCTATCCAATTTTGGCTTCAGTTTCAACCGGATCGGGAGTATCACCTTATTCATACAGCTGGACCATTACGCTCTACCCATCTGGCTCAGCCTCAGGGGATTACACCACGTCAGGTAACGGTGCGACCTTTAACACTGCCGGTGTTTATTCTGCAACCGTTACAGTGAAGGATTCGGCGGGTGAAATAGCAAGTCTTTCCAAAACAATAACTGTCAATAACATCCCATCAGTTACAATCTCTCCATCTACAGTAAGTATCGATGCTGGCAATTCGGTCACTTTCAGCAACACAACCTCTGGGGGCACGGGACCAATGACTTATAGTTGGGGATATCCAGGCAGTGCGGGGATCACTCAGTCTGGTAATACGTTCACTTTCCAGAACACTGGAAGTTTCACAGTAAAGCTCTATTTCAATGACTCGTTAGGAGCTAGCGGATTCGCATCTTCAGCAGTTACCGTAAATACTCAACCCGTCATCGTTTACTCTTCACTGAACGTCACCGTTTCTGCGCCACCAATTATGGACAGTGGTACAGCAACTAATATCGTCATAACAGCTGTCAGCGGGACTGGACCTTATACTGCCCAACTCAAGGAAGAATCGCCCGGTTCTACAACCTACTCAGTCGTTGCTACCACGAACCAGTTCAGTACACTGCCTGAAAATATCAATACTGGCACGTTAACTGCGATCGGCCAGTGGCACTTCGTTGTAACTGTAACGGAGGTTAGCAACACAGGGATATTCGGAACATCCTCTCCCATTACTGTTACTGTTACCAATCCTCCAGCATCTTCTGCGATCTCTATCTCGCCAACAACCACGGAAGTGGGCAGCCCTATAACTGCGACAATGCAGCCTGGATATGGTACCTCTCCTTTCACGTACGTATGGTCCGTGACTCTTTCAGGAGGTTCTGCTTCAGGTGATTATTCCGCATCTGGAAACCAGGTCACTTTCAATACCGCCGGTACTTATTCTGCGACTGTGACAATAATAGATGCAGACGGAATCAGCGCCTCAAATGTTGCCACCATAACGGTCAATTCTCAACTTTCTATCACGATTTCTTCAATTACACCGACAATCATCGACAAGGGACAGTCAGTCACGTTCTCCAATTCAGTTGCCGGTGGATTGACCCCTTATACCATAAGCTATTCCGTGACCTCAATCGGGGGCGGAATCAAGATAGGTGCTTATTCTGTCACCGGAAATGTGATCACTTTCTCACTTACTGGTGAATATATGGTAACCTCCATGGTCACAGATTCCCTCGGCAAAGCTGTGTCATCTTCAAATTCTATAACAGTCACGGTCAATGCACTTCCAACGGTAACCCTAACAGCTTCCCCGGCTTCCCAGACTACCATAGACACCGGCAACAGCGTTACCTTTACCAACACGACTGCAAACGGGACCCAGCCCTATACATACATCTGGTCATATCCATCAGCACAGGGTATAACGCAATCTGGGAATACTTTCACATTCAACAATACGGGTAATTTCACCATAACACTGACGATCGTTGATGCCGTAGGAGTGGTCGCATCATCCTCGGTGCTCATAACAGTCAACCCATCACCAATCATAGTCCTTCAACCCGGTCAATCACCGAATCAACAAACTTCATCCCAAATGATGCAGGGCCATCAAACACTAGCTCAGGAGCAAAAAAAAAATCTAATGCCTTCCAAGGAACGTCAATAACACTGGATGAAAATACCTCCTGGGCGGTTTACGTTCAAGCAGGAACGGGGACTCCGCCCTACACATTCACGTGGACAATCGCATATTCCTCCAATAGTACCAGCTTCAAAAACTATCAACTCGGTAGTAGCAATTCTAGCTACATCGACAATGTAATAACGTTTAAAGGCACTGGAACGTTCTCTGTAACAATAAAGGTAGTCGATAAGTTCGGCTCAACGACAAGTGAGAGCCTCACCATAAGCGTAAATTCCCCCCTTCTTGTATCTACGACGGTTACCGCTACTCCCCCTTCCTTAGATCTCGGGAACAGTACTACCCTGACATCAACACCCACAATCAGTGGCGGTACCGCTCCTTATTCCTATCAGTGGTACCGCAACGGGACAGCGAGTGGCGACAAGATCAGTGGAGCGTCAGGTACAGTTACAAGCGGCCAGCCGCTTCCTTCACTCCACTTAACACCCACAGTAGCTGGCAATTATACCTATTATCTTGTGATCACAGATAGTGCATACTCTGCCGCAAGCTACTCAACCTCTGTCAATGTGTATGTAAACAATCTTCCAACCACTGCCTCTATAATGATATCACCGACATCCACTGTCATAGATGGATTAATCAACGCCACAGTTAAATCTGGCTATGGTACGTCTCCTTACAACTACACCTGGACCATAACTCCCCAAAATAGTTCTTTATCCTCCTTTGAAAGGTACGGACACCAGATCGGTCTCAGTAACTCTGGCAACTACACAGTCAGTCTGAAGGTGAGAGACGCTGATGGGAAAGTTGCTTACAACAACACAACGGTCAAGATTTATTCAAGCAGCCTCGTGATTGTCAAGATCTCCTCCCCAGCGACTTCCCCGACGATAGACGCGGGCCAGGCACAGTCATTCACCGGTAGCTATTCCGGTGGAAGTGGTACGTATGTATATCAATGGGTGAAACAAAATACATCCACCGCCTCACCTCCGAGTTCTGGTTATACCGCTCAGTCATCCCCCCAGACACACACTTTTTACTTCAATACGACAGGGACGTTTTATGTGTTTCTGTACGTAAAGGATACTGTTGTCGGAGATACACAATCTGCCTACGAGGAAGTGACGGTGAATAACGATATTTCCTCAGGTTCGATATCCATAAGCCCAACAACAACAAATATAGGAAACCCCGTCACGGCTTCTGTCACCTCTGGGTACGGAACATCGCCTTACACTTACACGTGGTCCGTTACACTTAAAGGCGGGGGATCTGCAGCCGGAGACTATTCCACTTCCGGAAACCAGCTGACGTTCAGCAAGTCGGGGAACTATACGGTAAGTGCAACAGTAAAGGACTCTTTCTCTCAAGCCACATCATCCAACTATAATGTCGAAGTAACTGCAGTTATCAGCCTGACTGCTTCGATATCTTCCTATCCAAGTTCAGGTATCACCGCTCTAGATGTAAACCACGCTCAGGTGTTCCAGGCGACCGTAACTGGAGGTAGCGGGTCTTACAGCTATTCTTGGGGGATAAGTGGAGTTTCGGGTACTGTCGGAACTTCCAGCTCCTACACTCTGAACGTGTCCAACCCCGGATTGTACAAGATATATCTGAACGTGAGTCAGGGCACCTCGACAGCTTCCGCATCTCCGATCACGGTTGTGGTCAATCCACTCCCGAAGGTCTCGTTCCAGGTGGCTGGTACTATTGAGACGGACGTCGGCCAGACGATCTACGGAAACGTTGCAGGTGGAACTACACCTTACCAGTATTCGTGGTTGGTCACTCTTTATCCTTCGGGTAATTCTGCATCGGGTGATTATACGATCTCTGGTTCTTCCATAACATTTACAACTGAAGGAAATTATTCCGTGAAATTCATGGTCACCGATGCGAGGGGTGTTACCGCGTCAATCACTTCGACCTTCATCGTCAATTATCAGTTGTCCAGTTCTCTTTCACTCTCTAACCCCCTCTCTTCAGTGATCAACAGGGGTAACTCATCGGTACTCAATGTATCAGTCAGCGGTGGAACTGGGACTTTCTCATATCAGTGGTTCCAACAGCTACCGGGAACTAGCTCATTCGTAATGATTCCAGGAGCCACCAACGCTACCTATGACTTCCTGACCTCATCCGCAACCACACCGGGTATTTATCTATTCTATGTGAATGTGACGGATACTAAAACAGATCCTGCTTACGTCCATTCCAACATATTAAGCGTCACAGTACTCGCAAAGGTCATCTACGGCGTGAGTTTCACCGAAACCGGGCTTCCGACTGGAGCGAAATGGTTTCTGAATATTTCAGGAGGATACTCCTATACCTCCTCTTCAGCTAATCTATCTTTCCTTGAACCGAACGGTACCTATTATTACAGCATTTCAACCAGCAACAAGTCCTTCAAGCCGTCTTCACAGATCACCGGTATATTTGTGGTGAATGGGACAGAGATATCGCAGCCACTGGTCTTTCTGCCGGTTGTGTACGCGGTGACATTTTCAGAGTACGGGTTGAAGTCTGGTACTGAATGGTACGTGAATATGTCTAACGGTCAGTCCTATTCTACGACGCAGAGCGTTCTAACATTTTCGGAGATGAACAACACATATCACTACACCTTAGCCGTTTTGAACAAACAGTACAAGCCGGTGGTATATTCGTCATCTTTTATTGTTTCAGGAGGTCCTGTCTCAGAAAATGTCAACTTCACTCTCCTGACTTATACAGTCATATTTGAACAGTCTCCATCGTCGGTTCTTCCAAGCGGTTATTTATGGTTCGTAAACCTTTCGAATGGACAGGCATACTCTTCAGGTAGTCAAAGCATTAGTGTGGAGCTCCCAAATGGAACCTATTATTATACTGTAGCCACAGCCGACAAGACATTCTATTCTCCCGGCGGGACTCTCACAGTCAATGGTCAATCGGCAGTGGAGCATGTTACATTTTCCCCGTTCTACTATAATGTTTCTTTCATAGAGAGTGGTCTGCCTACAGGGACAGTATGGAGTGTATTCCTTGGAAATAACAACAATTCCTCATCTGGTCCTAAGTACTTCAAAGAAGTTAATGGAACATATGAATTCATAATTGGAGGAATCCCAGGATTTCGGACTCAGGAGTACAATGTGACCGTTGTTGTCAACGGGAGCGATTTTAAAGAGTATGTGACATGGACAGCCGTGACATACCCGATAACCATATCAGAATCCGGTCTGGCCGCGGGAGCCACTTGGTCTGTCACTTTGACCACTAAACAGGGAGGACAGGAAATCAACCAGACCTTCAACTCCACTTCCAGCTCAATAACTTTCAACGTCACCAATGGTACTTATTCTTATGTTGTCACTCTTCCCAACGGGTACAAGGCTACTCCCGCCAAGTCGACCATTCTAGTAGCTGGGAGCGCTGTCTCGACTAACCTGAAGATAGCGGCCCTTCCGAACTACCTCCTGTTGTGGATCGTCACCGTTGCCTTGGCGATAGTGATTGTTGTTTTTCTGTTGCTTTACATTGGCAACAAGAAGAGCCTTTTCAAGAGGGAAGGGAGATTCCTCAAGATTGGGCGCACCAAGAAGAAGAGGTGAAATGTTTCATTTGCACTCACTTCGCCATTTTCAATTAACCCAATTCTTTAGAGAGAATCTGTCTTCAAGATTTGCAAGAGGTAGAAAGGAAGAAACTTCATGCGTTCGAGAACTGAACAAGAATGTAGAAATAATTATTAAATACATCAAGATATTTTGTGGGCAAATGTTGCTATGAGGACGGAATATAGCGCCAGGTGGAAACAAACAGTGTTTGTTTTCATAGTGATTACTTTAGTATTGGTTTCCGGACTCTCTAGCATTGCAAATTCATACGGTTCCGGGGGTACTAAGAATCCGATTCCATCAAATGTGAATTACGTGGGCATGAGCACCGGTCGTTCAGGTAGTGCTGGTCTTGGAATTCATAGCTTCTCCACATTTTCAGTCACTATTTCACCGACTAGTGCGACGATCGATATTGGGCAGTCGGTGGACTTTAGCGTAACAACAAATCAGTCGGGTTTGACTTACACTTACGCCTGGTTCCTGAACGGAAACTCCGTTGGGACGAACAGCAGTACCTACACCTTCGATCCAAGTTCTACTGGATCTAACACTGTGTATGTGACCGTCACGAATAGTGGAACTACCGTTAAGTCATCTGTAGTTACAGTCACAGTAGACAGCGCAGTTTCCGTGAGCATTTCTCCAGGCAGTGAGAAGGTGAACGTGGGAACAAAAATCACTTTCACAGCAACTCCCTCTGGAGGTACGGGGTCCTATTCCTACCTCTGGTTCCTGAACGGGACTAAGACTTCGACTACAGCCTCCACCTACTCCCTAACTCCTGCAGGAAACGCCACATATTACGTCAACGTATCCGTGACGGATACGGGAACTATTAATGGATCTCCAAGTCCGCCTACGGCCGTTTCTTCTAGCATTAGCACCATTACAGCTGTGTTCAAGACCTATTTCGTTATTTTTGAAGAGTCAGGGCTCCCGGTAAATACAAAGTGGTATGCAAACCTCACAAATGGCCAGACTCATTCTGCTGTGGGGAGTTCCATAGTTTTCGGTGAACCTAACGGAACTTACACCATCACCATTGCAACAGGTAACAAGGTCTACACTCCCAGTCAATCGTATTTCAATATCATTGTGGATGGCAATAACCAATCGTTTCTAATCACCTTCAATCCCGTTCTGTATTCTGTGACATTCACAGAAACAGGGCTTCCTTTGAAAACGATTTGGTACGTGAACATTACAGGTCAAACCTCTCTATCTTCCAGCTCGAATGCCATAGTTGCGAAATTGTACAACGACACTTATTCTGTTTCAATCGCAACAGGATTCAAAGAATATTACCCTACACCCTTCTCGGAAAATGTTCAGGTAAACGGAAAGTCTATCAACGTCTCCATCGTATTTTCCCTGAAATTGTATCCAGTAGAATTCTCTGAAAGCGGACTCCCCGCCAACACGGAGTGGTTCCTAAGAGCCATGGGGAATGCAGCTTCTGGATACAGCAACGGCTCAGGCTCTTCGTTCTCGCCGACGATCACACTCAATTTGCCCAATGGGACCTACGGCTACAACATCACAAGTGGAGTCCAAACGTTCGGCCCGTCTCCCTCGACCGGCAATTTCACCGTTTCGGGCAATGCGGTTTCTGAGGCGGTCCGGTTCCTTCGGCTTTACCAGATTACTTTCGTTGAAACTGGCCTTCCGATTCCATCCTCCTCAATAAGGTGGTATCTTAACATATCCAACATCCAAACTTTTGTCTCTTCCACAAACACTATAACATTCTGGGAACCAAATCAAACTTATTCATATTCTGTCTCAGCTAGCACCAAATGGTACATTCCTTCCACGGTTACTGAATCAGGCTCGTTCACTGTCAGCGGCTCCAATCTAAATGGCCTAACAATAGTATTCAATGAACTCATGAATGTCACTTTCGAGGAACAAAAACTGCCCTACGGAAATACGTGGTACGTGAATGTAAGTTCGGGTGGAAGCTACTCATCATCGGAAGGAAAGATTTCATTCGTCGAGATAAATGGAACTTACTCCTACGTCATCTCAAGCGGCAACAAACTGTATCGCCCTAACCCATTTGAGGGATCGTTCGTGCCAAACTCGTCTAGGTTTCCAGTTCAAGTGACTTTCATCCTTGTGACTTACTCGTTGACATTCTCTGAGACTGGCTTAACGAACGGAACTTTCTGGTCAATTACTATAAACAATGTAACCAGAATTTCCACAAATGATAGCATAAACTTCAAACTGAACAACGGGAGCTATGAATATTCAATCCAATCTCTTTCTGGCTTTTCCACGACTGATTACCTCGGGAATGTGACCGTTAACGGAAGCTCTGTGGTTCAGCCAGTCAAGTGGATCATGGTAACCTATCTGATCAACATAACTCAGTCGGGAATTACCTCAGGGAAACAATGGTCTGTAACACTCCATGGCAGTACATTCAACCACATTCCTGTCTACGTTACAGTCAACACTACGAAAAGTTTTGTCATCTTCCACGAACCGAACGGCACATACAATTATACTATCCATCCTCCATTTGGCTATACTGGCTCACACGTAACCGGAGTTCTAATCGTATCCGGTAAATCTGCATCTGCAGTGGCCTCTCTGGTACCACCAAACTTCTTGCTCATCGGAATAATAGGGGCTGTTGCAGTCGGAATTCTGGGCGTGGTCCTAGCCCTCTCGAACAAACGCGAGAACAGAAGCCTTTTTGTGAGAGAAGGACGATACGTTAGGAGTGGCAAGTATCTGAAGTTCAAGAAGTGATTCTTCCCATGTCAGTGTAAAGATCCTGAGAATATCTGAACCTATGCTTCAACTCTCTTGAAAATTGAACCGCCCTTGAGGTCCCGCTCAGATTGGGAGGCTATTATTCCCTTAGTTGTAATCTTGAAATAGAATGGATAAGGACTGTATGAACCACCTCTCATTTTCACTATTGAAGCTTTTCTGATTCCCGCGGAGGGATCGTCCATCTCTAATTTAATGATACCAGAAACAAAGTATTCTTCGATTCCATACATGCTCACGTCGCTCTTCATAACCGGACTCGTGACAAGCAAGTAAGTGTGTGGGATTGCAAGCGACATAACGAACTGGTTAACAAAATCATCATTTTCGACAATCATCGGGGTAATTGGGTCAATAACAAGACGGGAGATGTTTGATTCAATTACAATTCTGTTTATCTCACCAGTGAGTTTTTCAATATATCTCGACCTGCTTTTCAGACTCTCTAAGACATCCTCCTTCAGTTCCCTAATTCTGTCCGAGAGTTCTATAACTTCAATAGTTCCCTCCTTGTAGTACCCTTCAAAACCAAATGTGAAGGTCTTGGCATTTGCTATGAATTCTGCTCCTCTAGTATCTGTAAGTATTATTGCCCCCTTCTCCCCCAACCTGGCACCCTGAACCAAGAATTGAGTGGCAGTAGTCGTTTTACCAACGCCAGTTTTTCCAGATACCATGTAAACATTCCCCCGTTTCATCGCACCGCCAAGGGTTTCATCAAGCTCTTTGACACCGAAAATATCCGACTTCGGCTTCAAGCTCCGTCTTTGATCTATTGTGACTATGTTATACATGTGTGTAAGATTTACCTCAGTATCGTCTAGATCTTTCTCAACGACCAGCGCTTTAAGAGATATTCCACAATCACTCGCAATTGCATTGAATTTCATTATGTCACTGACAAGATCTTCGGATATACTATGTAAAACTGCAATCCTAACGTTTTCGTCTTTCTTAGAAGTGACAACTAAATCGAACTTGTGTAATGCCCCTGATTTACCTGTAAGTTTAACGTTGCTACCCCATGTGAATTCGTTGTCCAGCTCGAATTCTTCAGCTATCCTCGCTATGTCAACGGAGTCACCGGTCATTACAGTTATCGGAGGCACACTGAACATTTATATCTTTCTCTCTAATTGGTAAACAGAACATAAATTGGTTTGTTCAAAAAGATGATATTCTAGCACCTATATATTTATAAGTGACGGTTCGCATTTAATCTTTTTTTCGTTTCTATTGCGAAATACATAATTCTACAAACCTGACTACATATTGTCCTAAATGTTCTTGTTTTCATCTTTGTAATTTCTAATGCCCTCTAATTTGAAATCCTTAACCCTTTCTGTCGTTTCATACAGTCGCACTAACAAAGGTTTAACTAGCATACTTGGAACATACACATACGCTTGCACTCTTTCCTTATTATGATATTCTAAGTAGGTTCCAAGAGGTATATGTTCCTTGTCTACGGCTGCTAAGAAGGCGGACGTTTGTCCATTTGATTGAATGAAATTAGTGACAGAAAGGTCTCCATCAAGATCGTATTTGATGAAGTTCTGAGGAAGTTGATGCAAATTTCTCCACTCAAGGATAAAATTCGTGTCGCTGTGCTCCACGAAAGAGAACGTTATTAACGATAACGGCAATCTCTTGTCGATCTCATTTAGCATCTCTACCAAACCTTTTGATTCGCTAAGGCCTAGCCCTGAAAGATCGGCACCGAGAGAGACCACTTTTCTTAACAATTCGGCAGCTCCCTTCATCTGGGATGAATGAAATCTGAAGTTCGCGAACATAATCTTGCCAGTTGTAAAGAGTTCTCCATCCGCAAGTGTCGGGACCAGTCCCACATTATCAGCAATCATGTTCACCAATGGGTTCGTTATCCTTTCAGTAATCTCCAGCGAGTCTCCTATTTTCACGGGATTTAACGGTTCTAGCATCATTCTGTCGTTTGCCGATAGCTCTTGAAGAAAGAAGGTAATGTACTGTTCACTCTTTATGTGGTAGACATTGATAGGTACCGGTTTTTCCTTGACTATAGTCGATAGAACATAACTTTCGATAGGAAAAGAGAAACTAAGGGACATATCAAGTCTCTTGTCTACCTCGTCAATCATTTAGGAGTAAATAATCTCTGACATATTTAATTATCCTTGACGTACCGTATAACATGAATTCGATAAGTATTAATTTAACCGATTTATCAAACAAGATGTTGTTGAAAGAGCTAGACAAGAAGCTCGATACCGAATGCAAAGTAATTTTCAACAAAGATGACCGAGTTTTCAGCCTTTCTAAAGCCGTGGATCTAATTTTTCAGGCTTTCATAGAACTAAAGGGGGATGACAAATATCTTTTGGTATATATTCCAAAAGAAAATTTAGAAAATGAAGGTAGCTCTGCAAAGTATCTCTCTTCAACTACAGAGAATGAAGGATATCTGATTTCCACGGTAACAATAGAAGAATCCCTTTACGAACTCTTGACCTCGTTGGACAAAGTGCAATCTTCCACATCATTCGACTTGACTGTTGAAAAGGGGAATCTCACTGCTAGGTTCCATCTCCATCATTCTGCAATCCCGCAACTTTCTAGGATACTTGGAAAGAGCCCTAATTTGAAACACTTGGTCAAGGAATTATATCTACACCCAACAACCGGTTTCATTTCGCATCTGGAACATAAGAATAGAGAATTCCCTCTGCGAGTCTTGGTTTATTCCATCCCATATTCTAACGTAAAGGGTAAAGTTGCAAGATCTCTTTTCGACGAAGGGGCGGTTGCAGAATCTGCGGCGGTTTTTTCGACCTCGATATTCAACAAGGTGATATTCTACGGAACAAGTGAGACAAAAACAGGTCTCAAACCAGTATCTTCAGGTTCTCGAATTTATGAAATGCGTTTTGAGGATATGAATATAGGGATATTCAGTGTGATATCGAACGTTTTAAATTCCATGGGTCTCAAGAGATTCAAAGTTTTTTTCAAAAAAGTAGACAACAGCATTCGAATAATAGTTTTGGTTCAGAAATTCGATGCTATGAAACACATTTCTGAGTCCTTTATTTATTATAAGCGAGCAGGCATTCCAGTGGTACTACACTTATCAAGAGATTACTCTGATGATGTATGGGAGACGCTTTAGCCGGCAGATTTGATTTAGGAAGTAGCCAGATAGTGCGATAAAAGGGGGGGCTAGTTTCTAACCCAGGTAGGAAAATGGATGATTGAGCGGAGAAATTATGATAGAGTCAAAATATTGGCTTTTTACCGTAAGTACAGTGGAATATCTTTCATCTGAGGTAAACCAATCCGTTCATTGATTCATTGACTGTACTAAAATTCAGGATATATTTTGAAAGGCATTGAAATTGCGCTGCAAGTTTTACGGGGCAAAATCCACTTTCTTAGCTTGCCAGTGCGAGTGAAGAACTCACTATACCATCTGAAGATCGTACTAAATCAAAAAATCAAAGTAAATATTTTCTTTTGGTCTAGTGGTAAAGTGGCAAATAAACATTGGTCCGGTTAGGTTTAATTTGGGGAATTAATATAATTATTCAGATTTCCCTAACCCAGTCTTCAAAGTAATGAGACTTCATTTACTAAATAATTAATATGCCTATAGGCAAGAAATTTCCTACGTCAGGCAGACGTGAAACAGATATAGTTAGAACGATATGTATTGTAGGGAAGGTGTTAAAGTGGAAGACTTTCTCTTAGTGTATGGAACCTTGGACGATCTGGACTTGCTGGTGGATCATCGTCTGCTAATGTGGAAGGAGATTCATCCAGACATGATTGACACAGTTGAGCAGTCTCGAGAATTGACGAGAAAATGGATTGGGTCTAAGGTTTCTGAGGGCAGTCTCACATCAATGATCGTAAAGAACTCCGAAGGTGGAGTCGCTGGATCAGGGTGTATTTTGATTAAAGAAGATCAACCTAGACCCGGAAGTTTCCAAATGAGGTATCCCTATCTTCTATCGATGTACACCCTACCAGAGTACAGGAAAATGGGAGTCGCCTCCTCGATTGTAAAGGAAGCAATAAAGTGGAGTAAGGATAACGGATTTGACAGGATTTCTTTGCATGCCTCAAATCAAGGGAAGTCAATTTATGAAAAACTTGGATTTCAGCAAACAAATGAATTGCGTCTCAAACTATTGTAATGGAGGATATCTGAGTCGGACCGCTCTTTCCACCGCATTGACTTCCTATATCCACCTAAAAGAGATAATTCAAGAGTGGAAGTCGGTTTCTCCAATAAGTCAAGACTAACTAATAACTAAATATCTGATGTCTCAGTATCAGCGTTATAGAATAATTAATATTTCATTATTATTGGAATTTAAGAAAGTAGGAGTTGTTTTTATCCTTAAAGTAAATTAAGGTCAACTAAATTGGTGAAATTAATGTCGATTGATAAAGAGGAGATCAGTTATCTGATTAAGGAGAATCTGAACCACTCCTGCATAGGCGCAAAGGATACGTGCGTAAAGATAACCGCGATAGCAGATCTACCATCCAGATTTGGGAGTTTTCAGATAGTCGCGTTCCAGAACGATTTCGATAAGAAGGATCACGCAGCCATTATTCACGGGAATGTCTATGAAAAAGAAAACGTTCCGGTTAGGATCCATTCAGAATGTTTAACAGGAGACGCGCTCGGTTCCCTTCGCTGCGATTGCAGAGATCAGCTAGAAGTGTCAATGAAGATGGTGGGTGAGATGGAATTCGGTGTTATTCTCTACCTTAGACAAGAAGGAAGAGGAATTGGGTTTGCAAATAAGATTAAAGCTTACCAACTTCAGGACGCTGGTTATGATACATTCGAGGCTAATAGGGCTCTAGGTTTCAAAGAAGATGAGCGAGATTACGCGATAGCGGCACACATGTTAAAGTCGCTCCATGTTAAGTCTATCAGGCTCATGTCAAACAATCCCGCCAAGATTGAGGATCTTAAGTTCCACGGAGTAAAGATAACGGGCAGGATTCCTCTCATAATTCCTCCAAACGAACACAATTCCTTCTATCTCGAAACTAAAAGAGTCAAAGGGGGGCACATGCTAGATAAGACAGAGGAAGAGAACTTGATAGAACAAGAAGACGATCTGGTAGACTATAAGCTCTAGGTGCGTTAAGCAGACCAGCATTCATTTGTTTAGAATTCAGGTTGGCAGGGTCATGAGTGCGGAAAGGAGGGTATTCTCTCTTGTGAGCATACAATTCAACTTTGAAAGTAATTGGAAAGAGGTCTTGGATATAGTTAATAAATTCTAATAATTAAAAATATAAAGTTACTATACTTGAGTTAAATTGTTAAGAATTATCCTTTACTTGAAGTCGATTTCTCAATAGATGACGTATAACCACAGTTATACATCGTTATTTGGGGTGGGCATCAATTGTAATTTGCTGATCACATTTTTTTTAATTCGAGTCTATTTTCAGGTCGCCATTCAGATCTCAGAGTTGGATTCCATAAGAGTCCATCTCAGTCCTTATCCTCGAACATCTAGGCTAAT
>JAJYRY010000125.1 GCA_021793855.1 Thermoplasmata archaeon | reverse complement strand
GGGTCCAGAGGCGTCGAATGGATATCACACGGGTTTCAGATTGACTGGACAGGCTGGAGAAGGGAGCACTCACGGCATTGAAGAGTACCTGAAGATAAAGAACATTTACGTGAACTATTCACGAAAAGATCTCGAAATTGAGACGGTAAGGGAAGAGATCCTGAAGCCATCCCAGGAGTAGATACGGTTCAAGCAAACAGTAATTCGCATAGAAGGTTCACATTCTTATTTCACCCTTCTAATCACGATCTCAAAAGATCAATTCCGAGATGATTTTTTTGCACAGCTCTTCACAGTTGAAAGCGTCGCTTCATCTTTCAATGAATCACCATCATATGAACGAGCGGATTTACTTTTTCAGATTTGATTAATTTTCAAATCTCGGAAGTTTTTGCAGAGGGTTCAGGACGGTTTCACACATTTGAATTCTATTATCTCGTTCGCAATCGCGGTGTCATCACGCCTTTAGAATGCAACGTGCTCACATTTAAAACTTCAAGAGCTTTTTGAAATGCAGTATGGAATCAGATACGATCCACTTGAGATTCCATGAGTTGTTCTCCCCTGATCTTCATTTTCTCTCTGAATTTCAAAATGTCCTTTGGAATAATGAATATTAGTAATGCGAAAACAATTCCACAAAATATCCAGGTCACTGAGCTGACAACAGTGATTGCGAACTGAAGTGATATGACAGTAGCCACAATTCCGACTATTCCAGGTCCGAATGCACTCCCAGCACTTGCAAAGAAATTGAGGTACGCAGTCGCGCTCCCCCGCAGTTCTGGCTCAATGATATCCATGACTCCTGCATTCACACTAGGTCCCGCCATAGGTAGTACAAATGCAGTAATGACCCCAAGCACGTAGAAGCGGTCAACCGAAGTTGTGTACATAGTAAGAAAGATGAGAATTGCAGACAAGAACACAACAACCGTTCCGAGGATTGCTCTTCCGCTTGATATCCTCTTGAACAGAAAGTCGCTTAGATACCCAGAGACTAAGTTGCCTGCGACCATTGAAAGTATCCACATTAAAAGTACCACAGTTATCGTAAATGACGGTATTTTCCTGACAATGGCCATATAGGTGATTATCCAGAAGCTTATCGCAGTCCAAGGAATGGTCCCGAAGAATCCCTGGATGAAAAGAAGGAGAAGAGATCTGTTCGTAAGTATCTTCTTGATGTCTGAGAGCTTGACCTTGTATATATCCGAGGCAACATGGCCTTGCAGTTCAGGCTCAGATGATCCTCTTGGAATTTCTTTTACCAGAAAGAAGATCAGTGCTCCGACTGCAAGACTGAGTCCGGCTGTGATAAAGAATGAATATCTCCAGTTCAGTCCTGCCCCAATGACTGTAAGGGGAATGACTATGCCAAGGAGATATCCAATTGGACTAGCAGCATTGATCACACCCATTGCCTTTCCCCTGCTCTTTGGTTCAAAATAATCCGCTGTGAGAGTGTAAGCTCCTGATGGGAGAGGATAGCCGATTCCAGTCAGAATCCTTGTCACGAATAACTGAGAAAATATCCTGGATAGAGCGTTGATCCATGTCGTTGCTCCCAGAATCACTGCCATTAGGACCGTAAGAAGTTTTCTGGAGTATTTATCGTACAAGTACCCCCAGAATGGATAAAGAACAGTTCCAACTATCAACGTGGAAGTTACCAGTAATCCAAGAATTGCGTCGGTAACGTGGTACTCCTGGATAAGCTGTGGTTCCACCGCTGATATTACGTAAGTGTCTGCAGATTGTATCATGAGAAAAGCTGACAAAACGGTAACAACTCCCCATTTGTACCTGCTTTTGCTCATTCTCTCGTATATTTTTTAAACCGTATTAATAATTTTTTACGATTTTTCTCTTACTGTTAATGAGTCTAAAAAATATAAAGCAAGACAAAGATTTATTCATACTAAAAATTTTCATATTAGAAAATGAATACAAATTGGATATACTTGCCAGTTCAATACTTGAAAAACAGTTTTAAAAAGATCGATGACAGAACAATAGAGTTCAAAATCAAGAATATGGAAGGATCTGCGAGAGTGAACATTTCCCCGTCCATCTACTTGGATGGTAAAGACATCTCTGCTGGAAGCACTGTGAGCACTAATGAAGGAGAATTTGAAGCTGTAAAAAAGAACATGGACCTGGACATTTTGCTGGGTGAATCTATTGTTATGAGATCAGTCTTAGAAAAGCCTCTCAATCCGGGAAGTCATAAAATCAAGGTAATCATCGGAGTTAACTTTCCGCTCTGGACTACATTTGAGTTAGAATTCAAGGTGAAGGCATAACAATTAATTGAAGTGTTTGGCCATCTCCTTGTTCTCCTTCAGGCTCAATAATTCTTCAACAACTCTTTCTGCCTGTTTGTTAGTCCTGGTGCGCGGATCCGCCATCAACCATTCTAAGAGCGTCTCCTTTCCGCCATCCGTGAAAGCCTCAAGTGCCCACTCCATTCTCTGGATTCTCGGAAGAATCGAAAAGTTCATCACTTTCTTTGGAAGTTTTCTACCTCCGATTCTATGGATCCCCTTTCCATCAATTACTGAAGGAGTCTCAACTGCAACATTATCTCGGATTCCTTCAAAAATTCCGTTATTGATAACGTTGACTTGATAGTTACCTCTCACATCGTTTGCCAAAGCGTTTAGTATTGGAACAACAGGTTCATCGCTGATTCCAGATGGAAATAGATTTGAAAGAGATTCTTTTGTGTTTTCGAGAGCATTGTTTATTGAGGACATATGCCTCTTCTCACTATCCAGGTAAAATTTCCAACCTATTGCAGAATCGAAGCCACCGAGAGCTCCATACCATCGGACCTTTGTCCTGTGATTTCTGTGATACTTCCAGGATCCGCTCCGGACGGTATCTCCAATCGGAACTAGTCCAAATTCATTGTACATATCCACCATCGCTGGCGACATCTGAACACTCAGTGGGTTTGACCTAGTTGTAGTCAGCCACCCTTTGTAAAACGAATGGTATTCCTTGTCGACCCATTCTCGAAGGATAGGGTAAGCATTTTCTTGACGATTCTTGAACTTGGTCATCCAAATTGTGTGATTGAGACCCATAGACTCAACTTCCATCTCCTTCTCTCTGAGTCCGACTGAACCTACGATATCCCTATACTCCATGTGACCGTGGCACACTCCCACCAAATTTATCTTGAACAATCGTCCTATCAACGTCGTTAGTTCAAACACCGGATTTGAAAGTTGAAGTAGCCAAGATTCCGGGCTCAACTCTTCGACATCTTCTGCAATCTCTCTTGCAAGCTTAAGTTGGTAGTATCCCCAGATAGTATGGTAGTCAGATACCATGTTCCACTCTACGCTATTTATCCCCCTAAAGTATCCATTTTTCTCAGAGATGGCCCTCATCTTTTCATAGTACTGGTGTCCTCCAGCCATTGCCGTATTTATTACGAAGTCGGAATCTTTGATGGCTTCTTTCCTGTTTTTAGTCTTGAGAACCGTCATTTCAAATTTTACCTCAGCAGAATATCTCTTCGCCAGCCTGTACACTGAGTTGAGGCGATCCTCATCTATGTCCATCAGAGAGATTATGCTTCCCTTCATTTCTGGAGTCGAGCAGAGATCGTGTATTATAGTAGAACTCCAGAACAAACTTCCTGCTCCTAGTAGTGCAATCTTTAAAGGCACAATAGGTCACTCACGTCAATTATCACCAAT
>JAJYRY010000124.1 GCA_021793855.1 Thermoplasmata archaeon | reverse complement strand
ATGAATTTGGGCATTTTTTTATGGCAAAAAGAAACGGCGTCGCCGCTTCCCTTCCTTTTTTCATTCCTGCTCCTTTCACTCTTCTTGGCACAATGGGCGCATTCATTTCTCTGAGGGACCCTCTTCCAGACAGGAAGACGCTGATCAAGATCGGTGCAGCCGGTCCGATTGTCGGCTTCGTCATGAGCATAGTAATAGGAATCGTAGGTGCTTACCTTGGTACTATACAAAAACCTGTTAATGTGACGAGTTCACAAGTTTCGTACCTTATTTCTCTCCCCGTTATCTACTACATCTTTCCTGCAATACAGACAACAAACGTGCATCCAGTTGCATTCGCTGCATGGGTAGGTTTCCTCGTGACCGCTATCAACCTTTTCCCTATAGGGCAGCTGGATGGAGGCCATGTTGCAAGAGGGCTTCTAGGGAAGAATGCTAGATACCTAAGCTATGCATTCATAATCATTCTTGTCATACTTGGGATATACTACGTCTCCTGGCTCCTGTTTGCAATCATAATCGTTATACTCGGTTTGTCCCATCCACCGCCTTTGAACGACATATCTAGACCCGGGAGGAAGGAGATAATGGTGGGCGTAATTGCAATTGCCCTTGTTGCCATAAGTTTCTCGCCCGTTCCATTCGTGGAGCACGTGTCACCAAACCTAGCAACGTCTGAAATCACAGGGGGGAATTATTTCTCAATATACGGAAACCCTGCGTTCGAGAATGATACGATGCTCCTCACAGTCGACAACCTGAACAACTACACAATCCCGCTCAGCGTTACGATAAGGACACCGACAGGTCTAGCAGCAACGCCATCGTTCAATGAGAGCATGTACCCACTGGAAAGGAGGAGCTTCAACATCACAGTATGGCCGGCAAGCAGCACTAGTATGGGTTTCTACAACTTCTCCATTACAGTTTCGGCATCGACAATGCAGAAGACATACAACAAGAACGTCACGGTGGTATCGGTGGACGAAAACATAACTGCGAACAACCTGAATCCGTACTATACTAACAAGAATTTAGTAACGCTCAACATAACCAACAAGGGCGGACTTGCACTTCTAGACATCCATAAGTTTGACAGTTCTTCAGGGTACTTAATAAGCGGAACTGCCGTTGTGGAAACTTCCGGGAACGGTACGTACATAGAGGTGCCTTCTTACCAGCCTGTCACGATAACAGTCGAATTTCTCAACATGACGGAGGAATCCGGCGTGGTGCTTACGAACATGAACAACCCGTGGCAGGCACTGGTCATTTTCTACATTCCATCAAATTCACCACAAACATATCTAATTTACTGAAGTGCAAGGCCGGTGCTGTGTTATTCAGACCGGATGACTGCTACCTACCATTTTAATAGGAAGTGATATTTCACCAATATGGTTGAGTATGACGTAATAGTTGCAGGAGCAGGAGTATCTGGTGCCACAGCTGCAGCTATGGCGGGGAAGCTTGGAAAGAAAGTATTGCTCATAGACAGGAATTCTGAAATGGAGCCAGGCAAGAAGACAGTCTGGGGCTGGGTTTGTGGCGATGCAGTTGCAAAATCTCACATCACGTACGTTCAAAAGAACCTTGGTAACACGTTCAGCAGTGAAGCCCTCGGGCTGGCTGTTGACGGGGTAGTTGCCCTATCACCCGATCTAGGGTACAAGCTGCCTTTCGATGGTGAGGGGTACAGCCTTGAGAGACCGCTATTCGGTAAGGCGCTTTTCGATGAGGCCATAAAGAATGGTGCTGAATTCAAAGGCAAGTTCAGCGTCGAAGGCCCTATAATCGAGGACAACAAGGTAAGAGGGGTGTTCGGCAAGAATGAGAAGGGGGAGGAAGAGAAAATCAGGGGAAAGGTTACTATAGATGCACTGGGAATAGCGTCCCTCCTCAGGAGGAAACTGCCTGAGAATCCTTACATCGACAAGGAAATCGACTACGAGGACCTGGAGCTGACTGGCAGGTTCATATACAAGACTGAGGATTCATTCGACGATCCAAAGTATTACGACAAGAAGAACGCTCTCATACACCTTAACCAGCAGATGGCTCCCGGAGGGTACGGATGGGTCTTCCCCAAGACTGAAGGGAGGGTCAACGTGGGGCTAGGAGTGCAACACAAGAGCCTGGAGCTCAGGAACAAGAAATTCGGTGCAAATGACAACCTGAAGTCGCTGATAGAGAAGTACGTGAAATGGAATCCGCTTTTCAAGAATTATAAACTGGATAATACCAGCAGGAATGGCGAAGGTTACTGGAGCGTTAGCGTCAGGAGACAGATGGAGGGGATGGTATACCCGGGATACATAGGTGTGGGCGATTCAATGGCATCTGCAAATCCTTTGAGTGCGGGAGGGATAGGACCGGCATTGATTGGCGGTATTCTTGCAGGTAGGGCAGCCTCTAAGGCAGTTGAATCAGGTGATACAAGCCTGGAGGGGCTGTGGGACTACAACCTCGATTATGTGAAGCAGTACGGCAAGAGCATGGCAGGAATGGAGGTGTTCAGGATATTCCTACAATCCATGAACAACCAGGACATAGATTACGGTATGAAGAGCTTCATAACTTACGAGGAGGCAGTGGAAATAACGTACGGCAGGATACCAGAATTGTCACTGACAAAGAAGGTCAGCAAACTTGTGAGGGGCGTTGGTGCCCTAAGAACATTCAAGGACTTGGTATGGACAACGCAGAAGATGAAGGAGCTAAATGCAATTTACGCTGATTACCCAAGGTCTCCAAAGGAGTTCCCAGAGTTCAAGAAGAAGGTGGTCTCAATAATAAATGAGGCAAAGTCGAGGATGCCTTCTTCCCCTGTGTGAGTAAGGGGAGTTGAAAATTCACCTCTTAACCGAGTGTTTCAGCATGCTTCCTTCCTTCACCTTCGATTTGCAGTATTCATAGAGTGCGTCGTACAGCGGGAACTGCATCCTCATATTCTCGAAGTCGTCTTTAGCAATGAGGTTGAAACCTGTTGCTGCAGCCTCAAGTCCGGCAGACTCAGGTGGTGCACCCGGTATAGAGGCATCAGCCCCCCTTACTATTTTTGCAAGTTCAAGGAGCGCATCATCTCTCAGTTTATATTTCCGTATGATTGAATCGAAGGTGACAAATTCATAATCCCCCTCCTTGTAATGGAAGAGTTCTGCTCCCGGTGTGTCGAACGGTATGGCACCTGTTCTCTTGGCTTCCTCAATTACCCTGTCTCTTGGTACGAATAAAAAAACTGCATCAGGATCGACAAACTTCCTAATGAGCCAGGGGCATGCAATCCTGTCGACCCTTGCCTTCTCTCTTGTGATCCACTTCATATATTTTTGAATGTCACGGTGATATAATAGATTATATGGAAAGAGAAGAGGCATAACCAGTAGCGGCAGTCTATTGGACATTTGAGGCAATTATATGTGGGCAGGCAGGCCCAAAGAATAGTAGCTGAATTGTATATGAAACAGCTTATAAGCTGGGCTTTATGTGGGGAGCAATGAATTCAAGTCCACCTGTTGCACACAGTGGCAAAGAAAATCTGATCCTCTCAGTCATCGTCATAGGGTCGTTGATGGCATCCATAGACTCGACAATAGTTCTGCTGGCATTCCCCGCCATCACATCAGCGCTCCATTCCACCATATCAACAGTAATCTGGGTCATACTGATCTACATGATAGTAACTGCAGTTTTCTCCACCCAGTTCGGTAGAATAGGGGACATATATGGCAGGGCAAGGACTTTCAACC
>JAJYRY010000123.1 GCA_021793855.1 Thermoplasmata archaeon | reverse complement strand
CATAATACTACCAGTGAAAACTCTGAAGACGATACAGAGGCTTACTCCAGACAACAAAGCAATGGAAGAATACCTGAAGGAGTCAGATGCAAAGTTCATTTACGTTGTGACACAAGAAACAGAGTCGAAAGAGTCTAGGATCCACGCTAGAATGCTCTACTATGGAGGAGAAGACCCTGCTACGGGATCTGCAGCTGGTCCTGCGACGGCATGGTTATTGAGCCAGAATCTGATCGAATCCGATAAGGTGTATTCTATAGAACAAGGTTCCGAAGCTCGTAGACCAAGCATAATTTATGTGCGTGGCTCAAAGAAAGACAAGAAAATTTCAAACATAAGGGTAGGAGGTAAGTGCTTCATCATCTCAAGAGGAGAAATGACTCTCTGATTTTCTTTTAATGAGAGGTGAAAAGACTACCTTTTGACAGCAAGATGATTAAATATCAGCCACATGTTCACTACTCATGGCAGATGGATTCAACACAAGGGCAGTGCAGGCCGGTGAATTTAGGGATGAAAGAACTGGTAACGTGACTACTCCGATATATGAGACATCAACTTTTTATAATCCGAATCCAAATCCTTCAGCGTACATTGACCACACGAGAAACAAACCTTTCATGTACACGAGATGGGGTAATCCCACGCTTGAATCCCTGGAGAAAAAATATGCTGCTCTCGATGGTGTTGAAGAGTCGCTTTCTTTCTCTACCGGTATGGGTGCCATAACTTCAGTTGTAATGTCATTACTTAAAAAGGGTGATAGACTTCTCTCAATGAAGGAACTCTATGGAGAGACATTCTTGTTCTTCACGAAGTATTTGCCATCAATAGGGATAAAAGTTGATCTTGTTAATCTGGACGAACTCAATTCGGGAAGCGTGAACCTTAAAGGCTACGCTGGATTGTACGCAGAGTCCATAGCGAACCCGACTCTAAAGGTCTGCGACCTTAGTCTTCTGGGTAAGATGTCAGTGGAGGCCGGAGTTCCGTTGTTGGTAGATGCTACGTTTGCCAGTCCCTACAACCAGAATCCGGTCAAGCTGGGGGCAGCATATTCGCTTCACAGCGGTACAAAATACATAGGTGGACATAGTGACATCATGCTGGGCCTTGCAGGTTTCGAGAAAAAGAACATGGACGCAGTCTGGGCCAAAAGGAAAATGTTCGGTGCCTCTCCAGATCCGATACAGGCATATCTTGGACTCAGAGGATTGAAGACTCTTGGCCTGAGAATGAAAGCGCACAATCGGAATGCAATGGAGATTGCCAGGTTCCTATCTACCCACAGGAAAGTGGACAAGGTATTCTACCCAGGACTTGAAGGATCTGAGTACAATGAAGTGGCTAAGAGAAATTTGACGGGGTTCGGCGGAATGGTCTCCTTCGAGTTAGCTGGAGGGCGGAACGCAGTTAAGGACATGGCTAGAAAACTCAAGATATTCTCATACGCTCCAAGCTTGGGCGGAGTCGAATCACTTTTCACTCTTCCTGTTGAAACTTCACATCTTAGTTTGACTCCAACTGAAAGAATGGAAGCAGGAATTGCGGAAGGACTTGTCCGTATGTCGGTCGGAATTGAAGATAAAGAAGATCTCATAGAGGATCTGAAAAATGCTCTAGGATGACGGCACCACGTATAGATAAACACTGAGAAATGAAAATATACCCATTTCAAAGCTTAAAGCCAAGTTTAAATTCCTTTCCAACTTCTTCAAATATCTTCTTTTCTATTTCAACGCCAGCTGAAAGATAGCACTGCTTAGCACTTTCATATCCATTTTCTCCTAATTTTTCCGAACCCTCTCCTACTGCTGAAAGCAGCATCTCGCTCGCGGTGTCAAAATCTCCTGCTGGGAAGACGTAGCCATTAGATCCATTGATAACTAGCTCGCTCACGCCTGTTCCGCTGCTCACCACAACCGGTTTCTTGTTGACCCAACCTTCAAGGACAGTCATCCCGAAACCTTCGAGCGTTGAGGTTAGAAGTACCGCGGAAGCCAAGCTGTAAGCCGCTTTTAGCTCATCCTTTGATGAATGCCCAAGGAACGTCACCTTATCTTCCAGCTTAAGTTCCTTAACCAGTCCCTCAAGTTCTGCCCTCCACGCTCCTCCTTTTCTAAATCCAAGCCCTCCTCTGGAGGAAGATGAAAAACTGCCGTTTCCGATGAGTACCAGTCTTAATTTTTCTTTTTTTGCTGCCTTGGCAAAAGCTCTTATCCCGATATCTTGGGATTTTATGCGATCCATTCTCGCCACTATAACCACTAATTTTTCATCAGCTTTCAGGCCCACTTTTTCTTTGAATTTGTCAAATTCTGAAGAGCTCGGAGGATCGGTCCACTCCCGGGGATCTACGTACGGGTACAGCTGATATGCCCTTCCTCTGTAATCGGACTTTATCAACCCTTCAAGATCTCTTCTTGTGCTAACGACGACTGCATCAAAACTTTCCATACCTTTGACGACTATCCTTCTCGCAAACGTTCCCATCTTTTCAGGGACGAAAGGTATGTGCCATCGAAGTATAGCTGGTGCTGCAGGACCTATAGCTGTGCCTGTCATAAGTAGTTGGAAGTCTTGTATATAGAAAAGATCGACGTCTCTCATGTACTCAAACATTTTAGTTGAGTTTTGCCAGTTGTAGGTTGCGTAGGCATTGAATTCTTCTTGAGTGAATTTTGATCTCCCAGATCCGTGAATTTCCGACCATAAGCCTTCTTTGAACCCAGTATAGTTCCTCAAGACTCGCTCGTCCACCTCCACGTGAGAAATCGTGAGATTTCCCATGGACAGTCTAGGGGGATAATTCACTCCTAGGGAAACCCAAACAACTTTTTCTAGAAATCCTTCTTCCATCATTGTTTTTACTGACGGGTAGAGCATGTTAGTCACTCCTCCAGGAGTGAACTCGTAATCAATTCCTTCCTCCAGACTTTGAATATCTAAAGGGTCTGGTAGTTCTCCGTACTTCTCAAGGAGGTCATTATAACTTAATTTGAACCTCACTATCGGAGTTTGACTGTTTACACATATTTTCATCTGATATCAATAGAAGTATTCATTAAAAGGTTTCTTACAAAAAGCTTGAGAATTAGCGACTGAGGAGTTGTAAAAAATCTAGTCCCATTCTCAGTTGCCAGTTCTACTAATTTTGGGTAAATGAATGTATTATATTTATAAGAAATAATTACACACTATTCCGTTAAGCTGGTGCAATTCAGTTATAATCCCACTAATGGCAATTAACTGAAACAGGAGTCAGACCAAAGCAATAGTGTTGGCAGTATCGGGATTCATAGCCGGCGCAGCTGGAAAGCTTAAGTATTTGATTTTCAAGGTGGATTAATGCTAAAAGATGATTTCTGGGATTACTTCAACAATAAAGGTGTATCCAAAGAAGATGTAAAGAAGCTATTGAAGCAGAGCGACCAAGTTGTAGATTACGAACGAAGTGTATTGAAGAATGGAAGATACTGGCAGATTTCCAAGGACGAAGTCAGGTCGTTGTACTCTGTCATCAAGGAAAAGGAACCCAAGATTGTTGTAGAAACAGGCATGGGCTCTGGTGTGTCAACCACAAGCATTCTTAGTGCGATGGGACCGAAAGGGAAATTGATTAGTATCGATCCAGGAACCCCGTACGGAAAGGGAGACAAAGAAGTAGGTTTCATAATTCCAGCAAATCTTAGATCGAACCTCACTTATGTGAAAGGAACATCTTCTGAAAAGTTGAAGGACACTCTGAGCTCTATTAAAAAATTGGATGTATTTTTCCACGACTCGGACCATTCTTATGAGAACGTAA
>JAJYRY010000122.1 GCA_021793855.1 Thermoplasmata archaeon | reverse complement strand
GAGGGAATGCCGTTCCAGAGCCAGGCACCGTATTCAAACAAAAAGACCTTGCAGAAACATTTGCTGGTCTGAAGTCAGATGGTCTTTCCTCATTCTACGACGGGCACCTAGCGGATAAGATAGTAAATGGGCTGAATGACCTAAACGTAGAGATATCCTCTGACGACCTTAGGAAACATAAATCTACATTTCAGCCTCCTCTGAAGACAGAATATCAGGGATATACTGTTTATGAAACAGCTCCAAATAGTCAAGCTGCTACAGTGATCCTGTGGCTAAACATGCTGGAATTAAAAGAGTCAAATCCAAACCTACGTGACACCCTCGAAACTGGACATATAGCATACCTTCAACGGGACAAATTTATAGCTGATCCGGACTTCTACCCTCTTCCGGAAAATTTCCTGACAAAGCAATTTGCAAGTGAACTCTTAAAAAACAATAAATTTCCTAGTTCTGCAGGACGGGGTTTTGGTGACAGAGGAGATACGACATTCTTTTCAATAACGGATACAGAAGGTAATAGCATTTCTGTAGTTCAGAGCAATTATCTAGGATTTGGTTCAGGGATAGTGCCGCGTGGCACTGGGTTTGTTCTTCAGAATAGGGGTAGTTATTTCAGTCTCGATCCACATCATCACAATGCCCTTAAGCCCGGTAAGAGAACATTTCACACCTTGTGCGCTGCCATTATTGAAGACGATTCTGGGTACATTGCATCCATTGGTTCCATGGGAGGGGACATACAACCGCAACTTCACATACAACTGATTATGGGCTTGATGAATAACAGAAAAGATCCTCAGCTTGTTATTGATACTCCGAGGTGGGCATTCCCCTATACTATCTATGAAATACCAAACACCCTTATGGTGGAATCGGAAGACCTTATGGAAGAGATAAAAAAGATCTACCCTGCAAGAGAAGTAAAGAACGTCGGAATTTCTCCGCATTTAGGTCAGGCGCAGATATCTCTCCGTCTTCCGGATGGAGTGGCAATTGGCGGTTCCGATTCAAGAGGTGACGGCATCTCAATACCCGCTGACTAAACAAATCGGTATATTGGAAAGATTGGGTCCTAGTTAAAAGTCTCATTATTGTTGAGTGCAGGCAAAGCAATTTAGTATGACTGCATTTGTGGGAATGATACTGTATTGCATAGTCCTGAATCTTGCAGATTCCATTCATTATTCTTCAAGTATGTGTCTGCCAATCCGTTTTCGGATAGTTTCTTATACTAACCAAAATGCAGTGCCAGTAGGTCAATAGATGTTCATGCTTCTTAGAGTATGGTTATTTTACCTCGTGAATGAAATAATCGTGTTGACGAAGTAGACTATCTAACCGTATGTTGAGGTAAGAAAATCGCTAGAACAAAGACTTTGAGTACTCCGCAATTAGTTTCGCCGGGTTTATAACATTCCCTACAAGAGGAACAATCCGTTCATAGTTAGATGGTAGATTTGCTATTGCAATTATCTTAGCTCTCATTTCTTCACCCGGATATTTTGTTGAAATGTAGAGAGCATTCATTATGTTCTTTCCATCGTCTTCGCTACCCAGCACAATCTTCTTTGACTTTGTAAGGTCCAGATTAGAAAGGATTCTTTCCATGCTTCCTTCTGATTCCACGAATACCTTCTTTTCACTTATGCGCGATTCCTTGGACTTGTCGTCTAGTGCTACTATGATTAACTCGTCCTGTTGAATTAGATTTGTTAACAAAGGTTCAAAAAGTGGCGAGAAATCGACGAAAAGAACGTAACCATTCATTAGCTTCCCTTCCATTCTCTGTATCACTCGTACCACCCTTCTTCCCCTTTCGTATATCAAAGGTCCCACTATAACAGTTACTGCGCCAAAGAACGAACCGATACCAAGCATTGACATGACTATGCTGAAAATCTGTGACGTCCTAGTTGTGGGCAGAATATCGCCAAAACCAAGTGTAGTAACCACTTCTCCGGTGTAATAGAGGGCTCTAGGAATGTTGGTAATTTTAGGGCTAAACTGATTACCGAGGATAAGTGTGCCAACAACTCCAATAACAAGTACCATTGCAATTATCACTATGGAAATAGATATTTCAGGTCTAGCAAACATTTTTGTTGGGAAGTTGTAATATCTGTAGTCCTTCAAAATAAGGATAGTGGATACAATTGCCACTACAAATAGAGGGGCTGTGAAGACCGAAAGGTAGCCGCTCATTCTCAACAAAGGTGAAATAGTTGCCAAAGTAGTCAAGATAGAGAGGTAGAATGCGTATCGAACGCGTAATGTAAGGCCCCTCAGTGCTACTACTGAAAATATAAATGTTACGAGAAGAGGGTCGGCCAGCCCTGAGAGGGACACTGGGAGAATGTGACGGTAACTCAAGTTAGCCAGATAAAGCACCGTAATAAGAAGTAAAATGACAAAGATGAGATAGAATAGAGTTGAAATTTTTATGACCCTTGAGGTTAGCCCCACATTACGGAATGGACTTTGCACTTAAATTGCTTTTCCGTCAAATTGTCGAAGGGAACTTCAGCAAGAAAGATTGCTAAGCTTCAATAGCAACACAGTCTCCATTCCAACCGAGTGGAATCTGGACCCGAAAGGCTGCTGTAGTGAATAGATAGTAGTTTTGTAGAAGGAAATATTATGGATTAGGGTGATTTATTGAACCTTGACGAACAGATATTTCAATACTGCTCTGGAATAGACGATCTTTTAAAGGAAAGGGCAACTAAAGAAGAACTAAAGAAGAGAATTGTCGATTCTCTTTTCGTTTCTTATGGTGCGAGGAACTCAGATGCGGTTAAAAAATCAAAAGACGGGCTCCTTCCGTCTTCAGGTAGGAAAAATGCACCCATTTACTACGATAAACGTACGGCTGCGGTAGATGTAGCAACATATCTGAATGGATGCATGACGCGATACCTAGATTACAATGACACTTATCTTTCAAAAGAAGCACTTCATCCATCTGACAATGTTCCACCAATCCTCAGTTATGCGTATTCCCTTGACGCTGATGGGCTAGAAGTCATCAGGGCCCTGGCAGCATCATACCAGGTGGTAGGTGCATTCGCGGATGCCTTCTCTATAAGGGACAAGGGGTGGGATCATGTGACATACATCTCTATCTCATCCGCAGCAGGTCTTGGGGTATTGAATAATTTTGAAAAGTCAAAATTCATCAACAACCTGAATCTCGCAATCAACAACAACATATCCCTCAGGCAGACAAGGGCTGGAGAGCTCAGCATGTGGAAAGGATGTACTGCCGCAAATGCAGCCAGGAATTCAGTCTTTGCCGCATTACTCGCTAGTGAAGGTTTCACAGGTCCATCTCCTATTTTTGAGGGAGAAATGGGTTTTTTCAAGCAGATTACAGGGAAAATTGATATTGATTTAGAAAAGAACAGGGTCGTAAGAACGATGATAAAGAATTTTCCTGTTGAATATCATGCTATGAGTGCAATAGAGGCGGCTTTGTCGATTAAAGACCAAATGAATGGTGAAAAGATCAAAAGCGTGAAGGTTGACACTTTTTCAGTTGCGCACAAGATAATAGTGAAGGACCCGGAGAAGCTCAGGCCTAAGACAAAGGAAACAGCAGATCACAGCCTTCCATATATGATAGCCTATACCCTCATTTATGGGGCACCGGGCCCATCATCATTTGAGCCAAGATACCTGAACGATAAAAAGATACTTGATGTAATAGATTCGACTAAATTTGAGGTCACGAAGGAGTTCGACTCAATGTATCCAGAATATCTCCCAGTTAAGATCAGTGTAAAGACAGATTCGTTGGAGTATGAGAAAG
>JAJYRY010000121.1 GCA_021793855.1 Thermoplasmata archaeon | reverse complement strand
TACTTGCTTCCTGCTTCTTCATCTGAAACCAATATCACTCCTATGTTGTTCTGCAATTCGTTGGGATTCTCCAAGAAATATCTTAGGGCGAAAAGGGAAGAGATCCCTCCCTGCCCGTTATCACACGTTCCTCTCCCGTATATCTTGTCCCCCTCAATCGTAGCTTTGAAAGGAGGGTACTTCCATAGAGTGAGATCCCCCTCTGCCACTGTGTCCATGTGAGCGACAAACCACACGGTCTTCTTTTTTCCTTTGTCTAATAGAAACAACAGATTTGGTCTCTTGATTCCGTCCGATACTGCCACGTACTCTTCAAACTTAATTTCCTTACTCCAGCCTAGAATCTTCTTCTTCAGGAATTCTGCTCTCTTTTCTTCCCCCCTTCCTCCTCCCGATGGATTAACAGAATTGATCTCAATCATTTCTGAATACAAGTCGACGAAATACTTCTTGTCAGTCATTCAAATCTTTCGATAATGGTATGCAACGAGATAAGCTTTAACGGGGATGATAAAGTGACAAGCGCGCTATCATAAATCATTACGTAATGAAAGAAAAACCAAGTTATATCCAGTGAACCTTTTTTGTTTTGGGGCCAAGAGATGTCTAACAACTCTGATAGGAAGTTAGTGATTTCTATATTGGTGGTTGTCATTGTATTTGGAGGTTTGGCGTTCATTCTAAGTGACCAAAGTAACGCTGGCAGTAAGTGGCAACAAACAACACCGAGTAACTTTGAAACAGCGCCTGATACCGATGGTTCAAGTATTTCCCTAAGTCCTGTTCAAACGGGACCCATGAATGCTTTTCCGGGTCAATTAATAAACGAATCTTATTTTCTGGGAGCCACGATACCTTCAGCTAGCTATTATGAGGTCACTGTTACTCTGAATGGTTCCTCTTATGAGACTGTAGATGCTGTACCAACGTACGTCAGTTTTCTCACACCGGTTGGATACTATCTTCTCTTTTCATTTGTGATGCCGAATGATCAACCCGGAATGTGGTGGATTGTGGGTTATGAATTTTTGCCGATTACAATTATGACGGTCATTACACAAGGACAGACTACATTGACAACTCAAGGGACACAACTCTGGATGCAATATCCTTCGGAGTCAATGGGTGGAAACTATATCATTCAGGGAGGGGGGAATTTCACTTTTTCTAGCAATGTCACTGCGATTCAACTCTATCCAGCCAATCCTCAAGGTTCGGTCATCGTTTCAGCACAGGTAAACTCATGGAACTTCTCATCTAATGTCATTAGAGTGAAATTCTCACTCTACGAAAATATTGGAAGTCCAAATGGTCCCACGACGCCTCCAATTGCGTTTGCCTCAGTCACCTATGATGTGACATCAGTTTCATCGACAATGGGGAGCTTGATTTCACAATCTGGATATCGTATTACATTAACTGAGGGCAATGGGGCGTATTTAATGGGTATTACGTCTAATCAAATTGCTGAAATAACAAGCTCAATTAATCAAACTCTATCGGTGCCTATTTCACAACTTAATGCCGCCGTCGTGGCCATAAATGGTGACGTCGCAGAAATTCAGACATCGTTCGGAACCATGACTGCTCAACTCAGAACTATCAATGCAACTATTGAAAGTGTGAAGAACGGCCAAGCGATTATTGCAACCAATGTAGGAACAATGCAAACTTCACTGTCCTCCTTAAGCACAACCATCACCTCAATCAGTGCTGGGGAAGCTGAAATCGTTACTAACATTGGTACTGTTACTGCTTCGCTGAATTCGTTGAACGCATCGTTTGAGGGAATCAACGGAACGGATGCAGTCATCAGTACAGAGATCGGATCAATAAAGGTCTCGCTAAATTCCATCAATGCCACTATCTTCTCGATCCACATGGGAATGGTGGAGATGAACACCTCTATAGGAACGGTTGAGGTGTCTCTCAAATCCGTCAATGCCTCAATAGTAAGTATTACCGGAGATACTGCTAAAATAATGACATCAGCGGGTGAGATTAACGCCTCCCTCAGTGACCTCAACACAAGCATTTTTGGATCGGGATCGGGCATTCCTTGGCTCAACAATTCTTATGCTGTTATAGAGACTTGTTTGGGCAATATTACTGGAACTATAACCAATGTGTCTAACAACACAGCATCCATTGCGACCAATCTTGGTGTTGTAACTGCGTCAGTCAATTCCATAAAGTCTCAAAGTGGTAATGGGCTGAGTGGAGATCCACCTTCCCTCTTTGACATTATCGTGATACTCCTTCTGGGAGCCCTGACGATAATTTCCACCCTAGCAATGCTGAGTTCCAGAAGCACACTCAAGATTATGGGGGACAAGGTCAAGTGAATCGAATGAAAGAGTAACTGGAAAGGTCAGTTCTTTTTTCTTCCTGAAATAAAGAACATTTAATATCATATAGCTCATTAGAAGATTTATCAATGAGTTCACACAATCGAAGGACGGAAATACTATCGATTGGAGAAGAATGGTATTCAGAAATTAAGAAACTCTGGAGTGATTAAAAGTGGAACTGATTTCTTTGCTGTATGGAATTTATCCTAGATCTGAGAATCTTAGGAAGGCGTATGGGAAATGGGAGAAAGGACAGCTTACTTCTGATGAAATATCTAACAAGATTCAAGAGGAATCTTCATTATACTTTGACCTTGTGAAGGAGGCTGGAATTAATTACTTCACTGATCCGCTGTTCAACTGGTATGATTTGCTACGTCCAATTGCACTCTCAATAGAAGGGATCAAGCTTGGCCCGCTTTCAAGATACAAGGAGACAAACACATTCTACAGGGAACCTGAGATAGAGAGGGTTGGTAAGCTGAGAGCTTTCAATGGACTCAGAGAAGTAGAGGAGAATCCTCCATTTCCAATATACCACGATAATGGTAGTGAATCTTATCTTCACTTCCTCCCGGGGATAAATTCTTTCGTGAAAATGAGTAAGGTTTCCGGGAGTCAGGAAGAGGCTAGAAAGCGACTCAGTGACATTTACTTGGAAATTGTCAAATTTTTCAAGATAAAACGGCTCCTGGTTTTTGAACCGTTTGAGTCGAACAACTATGAAATATACAACGAGCTGAATAGCGTAGCTTCAACGTATTTGGTGGTGACGGGAAAATTCAATTCAAATGGATCCGCCAAGTTCTTTTCGATCATCGGGGACGATCCATACTCGTATTCAAAGTACTGCGAGGTTCCGGGAGTGAAGGTCGTCGATGCCCAGACAACGAGGATAAACGATGGTGTTCTTGAGAAAGTCAAACCATATGCCAATGAATTTGATAGACTCATAGTCGCAAATACCGAGAGTTTTGATTTTCTACCGAGGACTATTGCGGACAAGAAAATTTTCAGCTTCAAGGGTGGTCAATAATGGAAGAACTCATCACACAAGAAATCGGAAGTTTCAGAAAGCCCACTTACCTCTCTTCCAAGTTCAGGTCATACAAAGAAGATGAGTTTGAACAAGTCGCAAAGAGGGCTACTGTGGAGACGCTTGACCTCTTCGACAAGAGTGGACTCATGAACATAGGGGTCGGAGGAGAAATGTACAGGTGGGAAATGTATGAACATCCCGCCGCAAGGATGGACGGGATAAAGATCTATGGCCCCGTAAGATCGTTTGACAACAGATACTACAACAAGGGGAGCGTCTATGGTGAAATTTCGAGGAAAGAACCTTTCCATATGGAAGAAATAGAACTGTTCAAAGGGATGAATAAGAAAAATATCAAACTTCCAGTGACTGGACCCTACACACTTATGGACTGGTCATTCAACGACCACTACAAGAGCAGGGAAGAGTTAGCAATGGCATTTGGCAGGATA
>JAJYRY010000120.1 GCA_021793855.1 Thermoplasmata archaeon | reverse complement strand
TCTCTGGTGTTTTCCCACCGGGAGCGCTTGATGTGCCATCTAACATCACTAGTCAGTATCCGCAAATTTACAATTTAAGCATGGCAAGGTTCTACTGGGAACAAACACCATACTACAAGAGCGGAACTAAGCTTTACTTCCCACTGTTCAACGTAGCTGGCAATCCAGCAAATGACGAAATGGATACAGTGTGGGCGAACGATATAAATGCGGCAACTAACGGCCAGGTTACAGTGCTGCCAGTTGATATCTCCTATACGCTATGGCTGGATTATGGTGCCCTCCCACCGACTCAGGACCCGATGCCTCTCTGGTATGACACATGGGTTGGCTTCTCTCCGACAACGCAGTACGCGAGTCCCATGCTCGGCCCATTCGGCTACGACGACTGGACTGACGGTTTTGCTTACGGTACGCCTGGGTGGAACAACACGACTAACCCCAACCAGTGGGCGAACGTCAGCGAAATGTGGAACCTGCTGAATCTTGCAGCTGAATCGACAAACGCAAGCCAGATATCTCTTGATTACTATAAGGCGGACGTCATTGCAATCAAGGAATTCTTCTACGTTGGAACGATGGAACCCGTCAATTTGCTGGTCTTCAGCACGGCCATCAATCCATCATCTCTCGCAGACACAGAGAATCCAGTTCAGGGGGCTAATCTAGTGATATATTACGCTCTGCAGTACAAAGCAGGAGTTTAAAATCTTATATTTTCTTTTTTTATTTTCTATTTGTTTCTTCATTTCCGTTTTCAAGAATGTGTTTTAGATGTGCGAATAGTTGACAAAGGAGATTAAACAAATCTTTGGGGGTCTACTATAGAGGAATGAGATGACAATCGGGACACAACGAGTTCACTTACCCTAATTGCAGGAACGCAATGGATGCCTATAAGCTCTTATAAGAAGGGAGCGATGGATAATCAACCATCATTTGCCGTTGAAAACATTACATCCTGGACCTTGGATCTGTTACATCCCTTATTCCATCCCCGAGAATATTTAGAGAGACCACGAGAATTAGCAGTACAAGACCAGGTATTAGTATAGTCCACCAGTAACTCGTGATTGTTTCCACTCCTCCACCTCCCGCAGTTGCAAGTCCTATGATATTCCCCCACTCTGCCAGGTTCTGTCCGGCAAATCCGAATCCAAGGAAGTCTAGTGAAGCGAGGGTGAGAATCACGTTGCCAAAATCAAGGGAAACCTGTACATAAATTGGGTAGATGGAATTAGGAAGGATGTGCCTTAGCACAGTCCTGAACGGAGATGCACCCGCTGCCACTGAAGCCTCAACGTACTTGTGCTCCCTGGCCGTCAGGACCTGCCCGCGAACAAGCCTCGTATAGAATGGCCACCAAACAATGACCAAAGCTTCCACCATGGACGTCAGAGTCTTGCCAAGGACAAGAAGAAGAACGACTGCAAGGACAATGAACGGTATTGACAGGAATATGTCAGTTATTCTCATAATAACATCGCTTACAGTTCCGCCAACATATCCAGCAATTGCGCCAAGCACACTTCCTATGAGGGCACCACTGAACACTACAAGTGCAGAAACTTCAAGGTCTATTCTTGCACCCTTAACCACTCCGTTGAAGATATCAAATCCGCCGTAGGTTGTTCCGAAAGGAAATGCCGGCTGTGGTGGAAGGGGGGTGTTGTATATGTACTGACCATTATAGTAAAGTACCTCTCTCATGAATTCGGGGTTGCCGCCGACTATTATCGGGCCGAATATCGCGAGTAAAACGTAGAATATCGTAATAACAAGGCCGGTGGTTGAAAGCGGGCTTCTGGTCAGGAAATAGAGCATTTTCAGGGATTGCTTGTACCTTGATCTTATACCTCTGACAAATGAAGAATTGGAGGAGGTCAATCCAGCCTCACCCTCGGATCAAGGTAGGAATATATAAGGTCAACAATCAAGTTGGCAATAACTATCACTATCGTGAAAACGAATGTTGTGGCCATGACCGATACTAGGTCAGCACGAGCTGCAGCTGTATAGAGCCATTGCCCCATACCAGGCCAGCCGAATACGTACTCTGTAACGGTGACACCACTCAGCAGGCCAGCAAAAAATAGACCCATTACTGTGGTAGTGGCCCCGTATGCATTTCTCCTTGCATGTTTCTTGATGACTATTTTTTCAGGAAGTCCCTTGGACCTCGCTGTTCTTATATAGTCCAGACCGAGCGTCTCAAGCATGCTCGACCTCATGAATCTTGTTATGACTCCGAAACTTGTCAGTGCCACGACCAGTGCGGGCCAGATAACGTGTTCAAGAGCGTCTAAAAACGCAGGAACATCACCATAAAGCAACGTATCAACAAGCATGAATCCTGTGGGTCTCGAGATTCCTGAAGCACCAGATACTGCCACCCATGGTTGAAGAGTGCCACTTGAAGTGAATCCATATTTCAGGAAATCTATCTGTCCTTCTGTCGTCACCTGAAGGAAATGTGGAAGCGGGCCCTTTGGGCCTATAAGGATCAGTATCAGGAGACCGATCCAGAATGTAGGGATTGAAACGCCAACCATGGCAGCAAGCCTTGTAGCATGGTCAACTCCCCTGTCCTTTTTCACTCCGCTGAGCACCCCAAGAGGAAGGCCGAGGGCTATCACGAATATCGTAGCTATTATAGATAGTTCGGCAGTTGGCGGGAACCTTCTAAGGAATTCAGTAAATACTGGTGTTCCTGCATCTACAGGTTCAGTAGGTGACAGATACCCCCATTTTCCAGTGAAGAGATTGGTGAAGTAATAAAAGAATTGCACATAAACGGGTCCATTGAGATGCAGTTCATGAATGACTATCAACCTGGCGGCAAGACTTCTAGTTTTCCCCTCATAGCCCGCTATAAGAAGGCCTATATCCGCGTGAGAAAGTATGAATGTGATAACTGTCACTCCCAGAATCACTGGTATCAACAAAATTAGCCTCCGAATAACGTAAACGTATAGCTTCAAGGGGTGTCAGCATCACTCCAACCGTTAAAAGATACTTAACTATTTCTGTAAACGTGTTAACCAGCTACAATTCAGATCAAAAGAATGCTGATAGTTGGAGCCTTCTCCAAACACTTTCATTCTATAATTCTTCTTACGAATAATTCATCTCAAACCTCTATGTCAGAGTAGCTAAAGTGATATCACCATTTGCGCTAATCATTACCCATGCATCATTAAAAAGCTAAGTCTAAATACTCAGGCATGCTGCAAAAGTATGAGTAGTCATATTTCTGATGCATCTACCGATTATTGGGGAACTGCCCTACGAATTCATGAACTGGCAGAGGTTGGCAGCAGGGAGTTAGAATCGTCAAGTCTTCTAAAGGGAATTCTAAAAGATCATGGTTTTGAGGTGGAGGATCATTTCATGAATATTCCCACAGCATTCAAGGCAGAGAAGGTTTTGGGGAATGGGGCACCTTCAATTGCATTCCTGGCAGAATATGACGCCCTCCCTGGAATAGGGCATGCCTGTGGACACAATCTCATTGCATCTTCTGCTGTCTATTCTGCTATTCGGTCGGCTGAAAAGATAAAGAATGGGACGATCACTGTCTTCGGTACCCCAGATGAAGAAGGTTCTGGTGAATGGGCTGGCTCTAAGATAATAATGGCAGAGAAGGGTGCATTCATAGGAATAGACTTAGTACTCGGCTCTCACCCTGGGGATCGGTGGAGTGTAGGGGAACAATCCCTAGCCGATCTGGATTACGAGATAACGTTCATGGGGAAAGCTGCTCACGAGGCAGCGAACCCTGACAACGGTAGAAGTGCTCTTGACGCTGCAATCCTGACCTATACCGCGGTCAACATGATGAGGCAGCACGTCAGGAGGGATGTCAACTTCGTAATGC
>JAJYRY010000119.1 GCA_021793855.1 Thermoplasmata archaeon | reverse complement strand
GGACTATAGGAATGACACCATTGGGATAATTAACGATCTAGAATCCATGAAATATCTACCGAGGGTTAGCATAGTGGGAGGAACAGAAGTTCTGATAGGGGGGCCTATGGATTTTCTTGGATTAGAGATAGACAATCTATACCTTGCGGGACTTGATGCCGCTTCCTCACTCCGTTCCTTTTCAGAGGAATCTCGTGACTTCGTCTCGAAACTGGGGCTTGAGGACGCCTATGAAAAGATGGTCGACAGCGCATATAGAGAATTACTGGATCAATCGGAGTCAGTCACTATGACCTATTCGTCAACGGATGAAAAGCTGTCATATACGGAGTCCATACCTTTATATGACGAGATCCAGGTTCAGGAGGAATACGTTCCGAGGGACTTGGTGTTCATACCTGAGAAACCCGTCGCTGATTGGGAGCTTGGTTCAGGGGTTATGGTGAAGGACAAGTATACCCTGGAGAAGTCCATCATAGATGCGAGACTTCAGAAACCAATCTATCCCACGTTCGTCGAGAATTACGCGGGATGTCATTTCAAGGGGTTCGTGAATGGCCTTCTGGGAGTGGACGAGATTGACCCGCCGAGGGAATTCCTGGACCCTAGAACAACGGGGTCGATGACCCACAGGATACTTGAAAGGTATTATTCAACCGATATATCGCCTTCAGACTTCGGGAAACTCGCTGATTCTTACGTGAAGGGAGAAATTAGCAGGGAGAAATTTGAGTCAAGAATCGAGGCACTGAAGTTTTACAGGGACAAGTACATAGCTAATGGCAAACTGGTTAAATTTTTCGTTATGGATGTAAATCATGCACTTGAACTTGGAAGGAAGACTATACAGAAGGAATTCCATTTTCCGACCAGTGACCAGCAGGTCTTTTATGAAGTAGGGGGAAACAAGATAAGGATAGGTGGGTATGTTGACAGGGTTGACGAGGAGGGGGACGCACTTTGCATAATAGATTACAAGAGCTCTCTCTACGGATATCCAAAGAATGACCTATGCGACGAAAGGCACTGGAAGGTTCAGCTCTTCTTTTATAAACTCGGCGTTGAGAGTATATTGAGAAAGAAGGTTAGGGCTGCAGCATACGTTTCGTTCAGGGACATAAATGAAGGGTTCAATACTGCTGGCTTCTTCAATGCTATACCAAACGAGGAAGCCCAGCTCAGGAAGTGCAGGGAAATTGTAGATCCCGTGCTGGAGAGTTTCCTGACGGGGGATGTGGATCCAGTTGTGAAGGAGGGAGATAGTCTCTGGAAATGTGAAAATGAACTTTTCTGCCCTCTTCTGAGCGTCTGCAGAGTCCAGGAAAGGAGGTGGTAATTTGAGCGGAGATTTCGTAACTGCGGTTCCCGGATCCGGCAAGACTGAAACACTTATAAACAAATGTTATGAGCTAATGCAGGAGCAAGGTCCTGAAAACGTTGTAGCAATTACATTCACCGAGAGAGCGTCAGAAGAGCTCATAGAGAGGTTGAAGAAGAAGGCCCTCAAGGACGGACAAATTGACCTGATAAGGCAACTGCCGACTTCGAACGTAGGAACAATACACAGTTTCTGCTCAAAGATAGTAAGAAAATATGGGATGGAAATCGGAATACCTTGGTATTTCCGCGTCATGGATGACTTAGAATCGTTCAATCTTTTGGAGAAGAGTGTAAGGAATTTTATAATAAGGACAAGAAATGAGAGGAAAATAACAGAAGAAGGGTTAATCCTGAACAGGATACTTGAGGAGTTCGGGACAGACATAGAGCAGGTCATAAAAGACTGCTCTGGAATCATGGAGGCTTCAAAAGGATATCTTGATTACATGATTTTTACCAACAACTCTTTCTTCACAAATTATGCTAAAGAAGCTTATGACGATCAGGTGATGAAGGAGGTTTCATCGAGACTGCGGATATCTATGCTTCCTGATCTTCTGTCCCTACTATCCTTCTTCGTAATTGAATATCAGAGTGTCAAACAGAGGTCAAGGCTGATGGATTTCGACGATCTGCTACTGTACACACTTAGGATAATGGATTCAAAGGGTGAGGAGATAGCAGGAAAGTTCAGGTACATTCTTGTGGACGAATTCCAGGATACTGACGAGCTACAGATTGCAATCTTCGAGAAATTCCTGGAACACGGGGCCTCATTTTTCGTAGTAGGTGACCTCAATCAAAGCATCTACTCGTTCAGGGGAGCTCATCCCGGTGCGCAAAGAAGATTCTCTGACCGGATTTCCAACCAGATATCTTTGAAGACAAACAGGAGGAGCGGAAGGAATCTAATCGCATTCTTCAACCGTTTCTTTCCTAACATAATGGAGTATGAGGAGATGGATGGCCTCTCAGATCACGATGGAGGCGCATTCTGTTATATTGAAGAAGACAAGATTCAAACAGTTGCCGAAATAATAAAGAAAAAAATCAGGGAGGGCGAGCTGCCTGGAAGAATTGCTGTCCTAAGTCGGACTTCAACAGATTTCTTCAACCTGAAAAGGTACCTGAATAAGCAAGGCGTAGATTGTGTTCTGGTATCAGGTGAATCAATCCTGAAGTCGCAGGAAGGACTCGACATCAGGTCGCTCGTTCGTTATCTTGCCGATCCAGGTGATCAGGTTGCCCAGGTATCCCTTCTATTCTCCCCCTTGTTTAACATGAATGCTTCCGAGGTCGCCACTTCCAAGGATAGCATGGGAGAGATTCTGGAAGGTAAACTGGGAAAGTACAGGGAGGGGCTGAAGCACGAAAGGCTAGATTTCATTCTGAACAAGATACTGCTAAATGAGGGGTACATATCTGCATTACTTGGAGCACCTGAAGGCATGGAACGAACGAGCAGGCTTAGCAGGATCATGGAATTGGTATCCTCCCATATCACCGAGTACGGCGGCGATCCATACCTAGTCTCAGAGTGGCTGCAGAATGCCGGTGAAAGTAAGGAAAGCGGACCAGTTGAAGACCTTCTCGAAGACATGTCACGCGTAAAAATAATGACTATACATCAGTCAAAAGGACTGGAGTTCAATACTGTGATAATTTATGACCTAAGGCCTGGGCTGGACAGGGAGAAATACTATTCGGACGAGTATTCGGGAATAGTTGCTAAAAGGGACAAGGATTTCATAAATTCTCCAAGCAGGAAGATCATTGGAAAGAGCGAGAAACACAATTTCTCATTGAATGAGGAATCAAGGATATTGTATGTCGCGTTCACTAGGGCCAAGTATGAGTTGCACGTGATACTCTCCGAGAAGGAACTAAAGGATGAAAAGGCTGCAAGGAAATCAGACGACTTGGTGAGCCTCTTTCAGAGAACCTTGGGGCTGTGGAGGGAAAGCGGGAAAAAGGAGAGAAATGATGCCATTGAGAGAATGTCAATGTACCCTTCAAAGGTCACTATAACAGGCCCTATAGAGCGAAAGAGACTTGAACAGAATCCTGCGAGCATAAGGAGGCTGGCAGGGGGGCGGATCAATCTTCAGAGAGATGATGACAATGAAGAAGCGATCAAACAATTCCTGAAGGAAAAGGGGGACAGGATAAAAGAATTCAGGATATTTTCAATGGGTTCAAGGGTCACTACTTCAGAGCAAGGCATAAGGATCTATGAGGACAAGCCCGTTTCCAATAACTATTTTGTAAGTGATGGAAGGATTAACTACATACTTTAGATTGCATTAGGTTGCTTGGAATTCATATCGAGATTACTAAAGGGACGAGGACATATACATCGTTCCTTAAATTTGGAAGCTGGCGAAAATTCATTGAGAGATATTTTATATTTTTATAGAATTAGGCTTAGCTCCGGTGGTGTAGACCGGCCAAGCATATGGGGCTCTCAATCCCACGACCCGGGTCCAAATCCCGGCCGGAGCATATTGG
>JAJYRY010000118.1 GCA_021793855.1 Thermoplasmata archaeon | reverse complement strand
AAAGCGGATCAGACGGCATTTCCTACACCTATAATGAACCTTCAATATTTGCTGAATATGCTCACGACATAGGCATACTTGCCAAGAAGCGTGGACTTTTCAGCACATTCGTGAGCAACGGATATGAATCATCCGAGTCCATATCTTACCTCAGGGAATTTTTGGATGCAATAAGCATAGATTTCAAGGGGAACGGGAATGACATATTCGGCAGGAAGTACATAGGGATTATGAGCTATGCACCAGTCTTCGAAACGCTCAAGAGGCTGAAGGCGGCCGGCATATACACTGAAATCACCGACCTTGTTGTTCCAGTGAAAGGCGTTGGAGACAATCCTGATGACGCACGAAACCTTGCTGTCTGGATTAGGGAGAATCTTGGGAAGGATGTGCCACTCCATTTTACCCGATTTCATCCTGACTACCTGATGATGGATGTTCCCGCAACGCCCATAGAGACACTTGAAACGCATCACTCAATAGCAAAGGAGGAGGGCCTGAAGTTCGTCTACATCGGCAATGTTCCCGGCCATCCTTTGGAAAACACCTACTGCCCTAACTGCGGTAAAGAACTGGTTAAGAGGTTTGGTTTCCAGATAACAAGCTACAAGATAACTGAAGATGGCAGATGCCCGTTCTGCGGTGAAGACATGCACATAATAGTTAAGGGGAAGAGGGAAAGGAGCCCGATAACGGCGAGATGATCCCTCCTTTCTGTTAATATGCACTGCACAAGGGAAGAAACGGATAAATATGCTCAAGGCCTGAAGAAACATGAAAATAGGCAAGAACGTTTTTATCGCCCACAATGCAACTATCATCGGTGACGTTACTATAGATGACAGCGCAGGCATATTCTTCGGCGCAGTCCTTAGGGGTGACCAGAATTCCATCTACATTGGTAAGAGGTCGAACATACAGGACAATGTGGTCGTGCATGTGGACAGGGAGAACAGGACGGAGCTTGGAGAAAACGTATCAGTTGGCCACGGTGCAATAGTTCACGGTGCCACAGTGATGGACAATGCGCTCATAGGCATGGGAAGCATACTCCTTTCAGGTTCCGTTATTGAGGAAGGCGCTGTAATAGGTGCAGGCGCCATAGTAACTTCAGGCAAGGTCATTGGAAAGAACTGCCTTGCTGTCGGCAGCCCGGCGAAGATAGTGAGGTGCGACGAATCCGTTGGAGAACAGGCAAGGAAGAATGGAGAAACATACCAGGCGCTAATGAAGATGCACATTGATGGTAAATTTGAGGAATACCATCACTGACCTAGATTGCCCAGGTCCTCCGGAAGATTTCCCCCCTTGAACTGCTTCTTCATCATGCTCAGTATCTTCCTGTTACCCCTTATGTTCTTGACCATGTCCTTCACCCTCTTGTAGTCCTTGAGCAGCTCCTTCACGTCCGAGGTGTTATACCCTGAACCCATAGCTATCCTCTCAACCCTTGATCCCTTTATCTCTTCCGGGTTCTCCATCTCGTGGTATGTCATTGAGTCCATGATCACCTTGTATTTCTTCAGCTTCCCCTCTGATTCGTCGAAGAACTTGTCGTCCAGGTCCTTCTTCACTCCCCCAGGAGCCATCGGCAGCGAGTCGAAGAGCTTCTTGAATAGGCCGGGCTTGTTCATCTGCTCCCATACGTCGTACATCTCCTTGAGAGTGAACTTTCCCTGGACCATCTTCTCCATAGCCTCCTCGTCCATCTCCTGCTGGAATTCTTTTGCAGCTGCCATCAGCGTCTCGAAATCGCCCATTCCAAGAAGCCTTGAGAGGAACCTTGCGGGGTTGAAGTATTCCATGTCCTCCATGTGCTCCCCTGTGCCAATGAAAAGTATGGGTGCACCAGTTGACGCCACTGCGCTTAGAGCCCCGCCGCCCTTCGCAGTTCCGTCCAGTTTTGATATGAAAACACCTGTGATGTTCACGGACTCATTGAAAGCCTTTGCCTGTTTACCAGCCTGCTGGCCGATGCTTGCGTCCAGTATTAGAATGACTTCATCCGGTTTCACGAGAGCGTTTATGTCAGATATCTCCTTTGTCAGTGACGAATCTATTGCGTTCCTCCCGCTCGTATCTATGATCTTCACGTCCCAGTCCCTGTGCTTCTCCATCCCCTCCTTCACAACCTTCCTGCTGTCCTTTTCTCCGTAGATTCCGAAGAATGTTGCACCAACTGACGAAGCAACCTGCTCCAGCTGCTCGTAAGCACCAAGCCTCTGCGTATCCGCAGCTATGAGCACCACCTTATACCCATGCTTGAGGTAGAATTTAGCCAGTTTTCCAGCACTCGTAGTCTTCCCCTGGCCGTAGAGGCCTACGAGCATGATCGTCGCAGGCTTCACATGGAACTCCCTCGGCTTGCCCAGAATCCTCAGGAGCTCCTCGTAGATGATCTTGATTAGGTGGTTCCTCGGGTTTGAATTCTTCGGTACCGGTTCCTCCTTTGCCCTCTTCTCCACCCTGTTCGTTATTTCCAGAGTCAGGGAGACGTCCACGTCAGCCATGAGCAGTGCCCTCTGCATCTCCTTCACAATCTCTTCCACAAGCCTGTCGTCAACGAGGGAACTCTTGTTGATCCTCTTCAGCGCGTCACGCAGGCTCTTCGCTAGCGAATCCAGCACCATTGTTCTTCCCCTTCTCTTTTACTCGCCAGGAACCTTCTCTACGATCCCCGAAAGCCTTTCCCTTATCCTGGAAAGGGCATAGTCAAGAACCTGTCTCGGTTTCAGGCTACCGTCAGTTTCAAAATAGAATATAAACCTTTTATCGTCTTCCTTCTCTTCAAGTGAGTCCATCCTGTAGAGCTTGCTAACGTATTTTGATGGGTAATCTGTTGTGAAAACGACCTCCTTGTCGTTCTTCCTGAGGACGTTCTTCGGCGAGTGCTTTATGATGTCGTCCAGTTCAGGCTCCCTGGCAGATACCTTCAGCTCCCTGCCGTACCTGTATGAGACGCCGCTTGTAGCCTGGAATCTGGCGTGTTCCCTTGCCCTGCCCATGTATGCCTCAGCATCCAGCATTATTGCCTGCCTCTCGTTCAATTCCACTATGGGTATTTCCTTGTCTGTGGGTGCCATCTTCGAGTCACCTATGGCCACCAGGTCACCGCTCATGACCTTCTTCGGGCCAACGACGAATAGGCTGTAATTAACTGTGCACAGCGAGCATCCCGCACCACCGCACGTGCAGCTGTCCCTCTCGTTCATCTTCAGGTCAGTGGGCAGTGGAACCATGCCTAGCCTTGACGCTATCACCTCGTCAAAGAGGGATGTGAGGGATGAGTACACCTTGTCCTCCCCCTGCCTTATCTCGCCGTGATGGAAATTCACCTTTGATATGGCGAGTTTCGGGATATCGTTTATAAGAGTTCTCCTGAGCATGTTAGCGTAAGCGGGTGTGACGTCGCTTACCTCGAACCTTATGAAAGATTCCCCTTCCTCTATTATCTTTATTGATTCGCTCATACTCTTCTTCCCCTCTTCCCCCCTTTCTTCTTTGTTCCATCGTGGGGAGTGGGGGTCGAGTCTTCTATCCTCGATATCTTTATGCCTGCCCTTGCAAGCGCCCTGACTGCAGCCTGTGCACCCGGTCCAGGATTGTGGCTCTTGGCCCCGCCCGGCGCCCTGATTTTTATTACAACGTCAGTTATCTCCTTCTCCCTGAGCTTTTCCACTATGAGGTCTATCTCCTTCATTGCAGCGTAAGGCGAGCTCTCGTCCCTGTCAGCCTTCACGACCATTCCACCGGATGCCTTCGCAAGCGTCTCTGCACCCGTCACATCCGTCACAGTTATGACTGTATTATTCTGTGAAGCGTATATGTTGACTACTCCCAGTTTACCCATTTATGCATCCTCCTTCTTCTCTTCTGCCTGCTGTTCTCTA
>JAJYRY010000117.1 GCA_021793855.1 Thermoplasmata archaeon | reverse complement strand
TTCCTTCCTTATCCACTTGTAACCTTTGATGGGGAAAAGTATTCCAACGATTACATCCCACCCAAAACAATAGGGAAGGTCGCCAGCTTCTATGGCAACTTCGGTGTTCTCGTAAGGGCTTGGACATACATCAAGATGATGGGAGAAGAGGGGCTCAGGGACGCGTGCGAGACTGCAGTACTTAACTCAAATTACATGAGAAAGAAGATTCAGGAATTCATGCCCGTCCCTGGTAAGACCATTAAGAAGCATGAGTTTGTTGCCTCGTCTGTTGGGAGTGGTATGCCTAAGGCTGGGGATATAGCTAAGCACCTTATTGACAACGGAGTTCATGCTCCGACCATCTATTTCCCTCTTATAGTACCTGAAGCGCTGATGATAGAACCCACTGAAAGTGCTACCAAGGAAGAGATGGACCTCTTTATTGAAACAGTTAGACAATCGCTAAAGGTATCTCACGAAATGTTTGAGAAGGAGCCGGTAAATCTTAAGGTAACCAGGATTGATGATGTGGATGCATCTAAGAATCCAAAACCGACGCTCAGAATGGTGAGAAAGGAGCAGAAGGAAGCTTTACAGCAGATTATTTAAGTTTCCATCAATTCTCCCTGCAGCGGAGGTTGCCGAGCTTGGCCAAAGGCGACAGACTCAAGATCTGTTCCTATAGGGGTTCGCCGGTTCAAATCCGGCCCTCCGCATTAATGCTCGTGGGGGCATCAATAATTAGCGGGTGACTAAACTCCGTTGAATTTGATGCTCTGTTTATCTTATCCAATTTTTCTTCTGTTCTTTCAACCTAGTCGCTGCGCCTAAAATTGGTAGAGTTTAAAATTCACTTCTAAAAATATACTTAGTTTAATACTCTTTACTAGGACCTATTTTACTGCTTCATCACTTGGAATTCAATAATCGTTAGACCGCCTAAATCTCGATTCCAAAAAAAAAGAATTCATAGAATCAGGGCTACACCCAGCCCTATTGCTGTTACTATAAGCCCGGCTATTTCGCTCACTGAGTAACGTTCATGTAGAACAGCAATCACTAAGAGCACAGATGCTGGAACTGATATTATTGTGACAATTCCTGTCAACGCTGTCCCATAATTTGTGATGAAAACTCCATATGAAGCATTTGCAACACCAGCCAGCGAGCCCCCCAGAAATGCCATCATCGCAGCCTTTCTTTGAATGCCGGAAATAGCCTTCCTTCCGATGCTCAGGAAAAGTGTTACGACGAATGCCGTGAGGTAAAGAAGGAAAGTGTAGAATATTGGGTCTCGAATGGAAACCGTAGAGAAGAATACCCATTCTAGAGCCCAGAGTACTGGGGCGAGAACAACGAGGATGAATGGTATACCTATGGATATGTTCCTAAGCTTGAATTTCGATGATCCTAGCAGGATGATGCCAACAAGAGATATAACAAGCCCAATTGTTATATATCTGCCGGGGTAAATTGACGTAATCAGGGCACCGAATATCAGAATTAGCGGTCCTTGAAGATTGAAGACAGTGCTTGATATTCCCGCGTGAACTTTCTTCATACCACCGTATCCTGACAAATATCCAAAAGCTCCAATTGAACCCGCAATTACAACGACAGCAACGGACGACCCGAATGTTACGAAGGAGAATTTCAGCGGTATGAATATCAACTGCTCTATAAGCATAGTGAAAACTATACCACCGATGTATATTGCAGTGAAGCCCTCGACTGCGGAGTTCCTGAGTCCTACTTTCGCCAACGGGATTGCTCCCGAGAAGCCTAGTGTGATCAGGAATATCATAAGAAGCTCCGCAAAGGCCATTTTAGACCGGATACATTCCTTAAATAATAAGTTCTTTGGCTGTTGTTACCATAAAGAGTTTCAACAGGTGATTCTTCGCTGTACCTGCTATCAAGAAATAAATATCGGACTTCAACGGTCTGAATAAACACTGTAAAATAATGTTGGGGGAGGAATCTAACTCAGAGAATAAACTAATGTCTTTACCCATTCATCGTTAAGAGTTCATTCTACACAACCTTAATCTGCCAAAGTCAAATGGCGTATCATGAAAAAACCCATAAAAGTGCAATTAGGTGGAGGGATGGTATGAATACGCTTCAGCAAAAGAAGGCGAGGCAATTCGCAGATCTGCATAAATCGCCAAGGATGTTGGTACTTCCAAATGCATGGGATGTGCCAAGTGCAAAGATATTCGAGAATTCTGGATTTCCTGCTGTGGCGACAACAAGTGCTGGAATGTTCGTTTCACTTGGATTTCCCGATGGGGAGGAAATAGGAAGAAGAAGATTCCTGTCAGCAGTCAAAATTATTTCAAGTGTTCTAACCGTCCCTTTGTCTGTTGATGCTGTAGCAGGCTTCGGAAAGAACTTAAAAGGACTTAAGCTTACAATAAAGGGGATTATAGAAGCAGGAGCCGTAGGACTTAACATCGAAGATTTTGAACATGAAACAGGCAAACTTTTCCCGCTAGAAACACAACTGGAAAAAATACGTGTGATAAAAGATGTTGGGGAAGAGGTAGGTGTGGATTTGTTCATAAATGCAAGGACAGATGCACTTCGGTTTTTCAAAGGCAGCGATGAAGAAAAGTTCATGGAGGCATTGGAGAGGAGCAAGAAGTTCAGGGACGCCGGAGCTGGCTGTGTGTACCCTATGGGTCTCGTGAAGAGGGAGGACATTGAAAAATTTGTGAGGGAGATGAATGGTTTTCCTATCAACGTGATGATAAGGAACACAACTCCACCACTAAGGGAGATGGAACATCTTGGCGTAAAGAGGGCTAGTTTTGGGCCAGGCGCTATCTATTCTGCAATGGGATTGCTCAGACGGATTTCAAGTGAAGTGCTCAATGAGGGAAAAACTGAGGCCCTTACAAAAGACGCTATAACATACGATGAACTTGTCGCGTTGACAAGAAAAAAGAATGACTAATAAAATTTCTTGTCATGCCTCAGGTTCTTTCAAGCTTTAGCTTCTTTAGCGCTATCTCCTCATTTATCTGCTTCATTTGTTTTTCTGCCCGTTTATGCGCCTCCATCAACTCTTTCAGTGATTTCAGGTATGCCAGCTTATCCCTTACGTATGCTGCTCTCTCATTCAGGTATTCGTCAATTGTCACTCCATCCTCTTTCACATTGTCTAGAATCTTTTCCATCGTTGGAACGGAAAGGCCAAGATTCATCAATTCTTCAAAGTACCTTGAAACTTTAAGGAACTGATCCACGGTCATATCCCTCCTTCGGATGAGCGCTATCTGGGAAGATATCTCGACTATCTTCTTTACGTCAAAGTTCGAGTGTTTCAACCCCTCAACAGTGTTCCTTATAGCGTTCTCATCTTCAGCTCCTCCAGAAAGTTCCTGCTTGAGATAACTTGAGAAAGCTATTTCCCTTTCTAGACTCTTTTTCTTCTCTTCCACTTCCTCAAGCTCCTTTCTCAACCTGCCCAGTCTCTCTGTAAGTTCCAGGCTCTGAATTTCCTTGCTCTTAATTTCCCTGTTCAATTCCTTTCCTCTTTCCACCATGTCATCAAGAGCCTTCGGTATATCCACGTATTCTATGTTGCCATACTTGGAAAGGTTCATCATTTTCTCTGCAGTCTTTACAAACTTTGATCCATTCTCATCCCCGAGCGAATAGATTTCATTCACTATCCGTATGATTTTATCCCTGTCTTTATCCTTAAAAATTTCGTAATATTGGTAACCTTCAACTATATCGTGTGGGGTTATTTCCTTGTCCCTGATTAGAAATGCTAGCTCCTTGAGTTCCTGGGCTATGTCATTTCCAAGATCCATGTTTATGTAACCTTGTTTCCACTCCTCGATCACCTCCTCAACCGAGCTGAGTGAAATTCTTTCCTCCAGGGAGATGTCCTCAAGTTTCCTTCCATTCACGAATTTCACAATAACCCTATTTTTAGTCTTTAACGGAACTGAACTCATTCAAGTTTCAAGGAAAACCCGATATATAACTGTTATTTCTTATGGCTGTAA
>JAJYRY010000116.1 GCA_021793855.1 Thermoplasmata archaeon | reverse complement strand
GCAAGAATGAGAAGGGGGAGGAAGAGAAAATCAGGGGCAAGGTTACTATAGATGCACTGGGAATAGCTTCCCTCCTCAGGAGGAAACTGCCCGAGAATCCTTACATTGACAAGGAAATCGACTATGAAGACCTGGAGCTGACTGGCAGGTTCATATACAAGACTGAGGATTCATTCGACGACCCAAAGTATTACGACAAGAAGAACGCTCTCATACACCTTAACCAGCAGATGGCCCCCGGAGGGTACGGATGGGTCTTCCCCAAGACTGAAGGGAGGGTCAACGTAGGATTAGGCGTGCAACACAAGAGCCTGGAGCTCAGGAACAAGAAATTCGGTGCAAATGACAACCTGAAGTCGCTGATAGAGAAGTACGTGAAATGGAATCCGCTGTTCAAGAATTATAAACTGGATAATACCAGCAAGAACGGCGAAGGATACTGGAGCGTGAGTGTTAGGAGACAGATGGAGGGAATGGTATATCCGGGATACATAGGTGTGGGCGATTCAATGGCGTCTGCAAATCCTTTGAGTGCAGGAGGAATAGGACCGGCATTGATTGGAGGTATACTTGCAGGTAGGGCGGCCTCCAAGGCAGTTGAATCAGGTGATACAAGTCTGGAGGGTCTGTGGGACTACAACATTGATTATGTGAAGCAGTACGGCAAGAGCATGGCAGGAATGGAGGTATTCAGGATATTCCTACAATCCATGAACAACCAGGACATAGATTACGGCATGAAGAGTTTCATAACTTACGAGGAGGCAGTGGAAATAACGTATGGCAGGATACCAGAATTGTCACTGACAAAGAAGGTCAGCAAACTTGTGAGGGGCGTTGGTGCCCTAAGAACATTCAAGGACTTGGTATGGACAACGCAGAAGATGAAGGAGCTAAATGCAATTTACGCTGATTACCCAAGGTCTCCAAAGGAGTTCCCAGAGTTCAAGAAGAAGGTGGTCTCAATAATAAATGAGGCAAAGTCGAGGATGCCTTCTTCCCCTGTGTGAGTAAGGGGAGTTGAAAATTCACCTCTTAACCGAGTGTTTCAGCATGCTTCCTTCCTTCACCTTCGATTTGCAGTATTCATAGAGTGCGTCGTACAGCGGGAACTGCATCCTCATATTCTCGAAGTCGTCTTTAGCAATGAGGTTGAAACCTGTTGCTGCAGCCTCAAGTCCGGCAGACTCAGGTGGTGCATCCGGTATAGAGGCATCAGCCCCCCTTACTATTTTTGCAAGTTCAAGGAGCGCATCATCTCTCAGCTTATATTTCCGTATGATTGAATCGAAGGTGACAAATTCATAATCCCCCTCCTTGTAATGGAAGAGTTCTGCCCCTGGTGTGTCGAACGGTATGGCACCTGTTCTCTTGGCTTCCTCCATTACCTTGTCCCTTGGTACGAATAAAAAAACTGCATCAGAATCTACAAACTTGCTAATGAGCCAGGGGCATGCTATCCTGTCGACCCTTGCCTTCTCTCTTGTGATCCACTTCATATACTTTTGAATGTCACGGTGATATAATAGATTATATGGAAAGAGAAGGGGCATAACCAGTTGCAGCTAGTCCATTGGACATTGAGGCAATTATATGTGAGCAGGAAGGCCCAAAGAATAGTAGCTGAATAGTATATGAAACAGCTTTTAAGCATGTCCCTATGTGGGGCACAATGAATTCAAGTCCACCTGTTGCACACAGTGGCAAAGAAAATCTGATCCTTTCAGTCATTGTCATAGGGTCGTTGATGGCATCCATAGACTCGACAATAGTTCTGCTGGCATTCCCGGCCATCACATCAGCGCTCCATTCCACCATATCAACAGTAATCTGGGTCATACTGATCTACATGATAGTAACTGCAGTTTTCTCCACCCAGTTCGGCAGAATAGGGGACATATATGGCAGGGCAAGGACTTTCAACCTCGGGTTTGCAGTTTTCACGATATCATCATTTCTCTGCGGCGTGGCGCCAACCGACGTCACACTCATAATTTTCAGGGCTATTCAGGCTGTTGGGGGAGCGTTAATATCTTCCAACAGCGGCGCAATCATAGCAGACACCTTCCCTAGAAACAAGATAGGAAGGGCCTACGGATTCACGTCAATGAGCTGGAATATAGGGGCACTTCTGGGGATACTTCTGGGAGGATTCATAACCACATTCATAGGGTACAGGTACATATTCTTCATAAATGTCCCGATAGGAATTCTTGCAACAATTCTCGGTCTTAGGTACATAGAAGACAACGCCAGGGTGAAGGAGGTTCTTGACATCCCCGGCATGGCGCTTCTCGGGATAGCCGTTGCACTGGTCTCCTATTCTGGAATAGACTATGCATCTTCAGGTTTCAGGCCGTTGAATGAAGCGACGCTTGCAGTTGGAGCAATAGTCGCAATCGCCTTCCTGCTGGTCGAGAGGAAGGTCAAGGTACCCACCATAAACTTCTCAATGTTCAGGAACAAGATTTTCAAGAACTCCCTCCTAGCTTCCCTGTTCCAGGGGCTCGGATACATGGGTGTCACATTCCTGCTTATTATGTACCTGCAAGGTGTAAGGGGTTTCTCCCCTTACTTTGCTTCCCTTATACTCCTTCCTGCCTACCTGCTGAGCGGTATCCTTGCTCCTTTCATGGGTAGACTGTCCGACAAGCACGGCTCAATGGTCATTGCTACTTCAGGCATAACTCTGATGTCTGCAGGTGTTTTGCTTTATATATTGCTGCTAAGGACGAATTCATCCGTGTACCTTGTAATGTTAGGGTCAATAATCATGGGAATAGGCGGGGCGTTCTTCTGGCCGTCCAACCTTAGCGCGATAATGGCCAATGTCGCTCCTGAGCAGAGGGGTGCAGCGTCAGGGACGGCAAGGCTCCTAGGCAGCATCGGAATAATTGGGAGCTTCATAATCGCATTTGTCGCTGCAGCATCGGCCGTCCCCAGATACCTTGCATTTGCCATATTTGCGGGCACATCAAACGTAATAGGTGGCATCGGAAATGGGTTCGTGAACGGGATACATTATTCATTCATCGTCCTGATAGCGATGCTCGTCATATCCGGAATTTTCTCAATTACAAGAGGTGTCGAAAACAGGCACGAAAGACTTTATTCAAACGGGAAGGAACCCTCATGAGGGTTATCTGAACGCAAGTATCTCTAATGTTCAACGTTGCATGGGATATGAATCGAATAGGAACACCTTTCAGTGAATTATAACGAACAACAGATATGAGAGTAGCGTTCCTATTATCACTCCAGTGTTGAGGAAAGGAAGGCCCGGGGCAGGTTTCTTTACATTCCCCATTACAAGGTAGACCATTCCGACTATGCCTCCGACCAAAGGCAGAATCAGAAAGGGGACGAAGTGGCCTATCTTTATTCCATATATCGACGATGCCACTACCATTATCCCAGGGAAAGCAACGTCACCAAATCCAAGTGCCATTACACTGTGACCCTCAACACCATCCTCATTAATCTGGATCTTACCCACTTCCTTGGAAAAATCAGTTGGAAATACAAAAAGCATCGGTAGGTCCTTGTCTATTGCAATCTTTGCAAGGTCTATCATGTGCTTTGTCTTATAGACTGATATGTAGTCATATATTGCGAAAGCAGCAAGGAACACTGCAGCTGCCCATATACCAAGAATGAACCCAAGCACGAAAGCCATTCCAGACGTGAGGAAGAACCCTGCTATGTTGACAACATACCACTTGTTGTTCAGTATGAGGGCAAGTACCATTATTACAGGTGCTGCTATAATGATAGCATAATATTCACTGAGGGTATATGCAATCACAAGCCCAAGGTAGTTCCAGATGTAGAAGACCATCAGGCCTATGACTGCTATAAACAGCCACTTGAGAAAATTCAGCCTGAATCTTCTAGCGAGCAGTATCAGAAGAACAGAAAATACAATCGCAGCAACAAGATAGTAAGCAACGTACCCAAACCCAGAAGTAGTGGTGCTCGCAGAAGTAGATGGCTCCACCTGAAGAGCTATACTTGCCAGAT
>JAJYRY010000115.1 GCA_021793855.1 Thermoplasmata archaeon | reverse complement strand
CCCCTTATTCCGTTGGTGCCGAAAAGAGGCATAATGGGTCATTGGAAGGTTCATACTAATATTTTGCTGATTTTCGGAGGTCTCTCGAGTAAATATTACTAAACTCTAATCTGTTCTTTAGATGACCCTTTTGCTACCGTCAATTCATCGATCCTGATTGTCCTGTTAGTTATATTATAATAGTCCCTTATCACATTATCCCTGACCTTTCCAATACTTAGGGAATCGAGGAAGACAAGTACGGATCCCGAATACTCACCAATGTTAAAGATGAATGTATTTACGTCATATTTTTCTAGGAGCCTTGCTATAATCTTCTGGAATTCAGATAGTATCCCCAGGTTATAACCTATAGAACGTGAATATTCTGAAATAGAGGAGATGAAGGATTCGATATCATTCCCTTCTAAAAATTCAATTGCGCTTTCAAAAATCTTCTGCTCTGCAATCATATGATTCCGTATCCCCACGTAAGGGAAGACTAACGAGCTGGGCTCCTTGCTCATCATATTTCCGTCTTTGAATCTTTTAAAGCTATTCTGGAACTTAACAAAATTTGGATTCACATCCAAAGAGTTCTCTGAAATGAGAAACATTGAGTATGGCTCTAAACTAGTCACCTCGTTGCGATATGAATTTGACATTGAGTCGTAAAAGAGTAGGCTCCCTTCCTTCCCCTGCTTTCTTGCAAGCGTTTCATATGCGTTGTGTCTTCCCCTGATCTTGTCCTGTATTTCTCCACTGATCTGCACCATTTCAGATACGCTGAGATTCACTTCATTTACAAGGGAGAAGGATTCAACAATGATGTCCACAAATGCTGAATAATATCCAAGTGACTGATTGAATGTCAACGTTTCCTTAGCTATAATATATGGAGCGTTTGTCCATCCTCGCTGAATAGCTATGTTTGTCATCATCTTTAGTGGGTCATACCAGTCATTTGAAAGCTTTGAAGCTTCAAAAGGAATTTCTATAGAATTGACCCCCTTCCATACAACGCTTTTATTCTTCCTCACCAAGGAAGATATTTGGAGTGATACCGGAAAGGAAATGACTTTTTTAAGATTGGAAACCGTTGGATGTCCTAAAATCGTGGCCACACCTGATTCGGAGATCTTGAATCCTCCTAAAAAGGCGTTTTCTGTTTCTTCGTCAAACATCGGTTGACAAATGTTTTAAACATAAAAGTTTTCTTTGTACATGATATTGTCAGACGGCACTATACTTGACCTTATCCAAAACGGCACAATGTCCATAGAACCTTTTGAAAACTCGAAGTTGACACCAAACGGTTACGATTTCAGTCTTAGTGAAAAGGTCGTTATTGAACCTAACCAAGGTGTCCAGGTTGAGACACTTGAATCTGTTTTTCTCCCGGGTTTTATAGGATCTATGATGTTCCTAAGATCTTCGTATGCTAGAAGAGGCCTCGTTGCCAGCTTTGGTTTTGTCGATGCGGGATTCAGGGGGAAAATTAGGTTTTATATCAAGAATTTGGGGAACGAGACGGTTGAAATTGTGAAGGAAAAAGGCGTATTTCAGATGATTTTCCTCAATATGGACAAGGAAGCCCTTAAGACCTATGAAATGAGGTCTGGCCATTACCAGAATCAGGGATTGAAGTAAGACGGGTTGAACAGGATTGGAATATATTAAACTGATAAAGTACCCTGGTTCCAAAAGGTCTCTTATTCCGGTTATTAGAAGGAATTTTATTGAATCTGAAGCAACAGTGTTCATTGATGTCTTCGGTGGCTCAGGAATAGTTTCCCTGAACATTGATGCGCCAAAAATTGTATACAACGACATTAACAGGGATCTCTACAACCTGTTTAAAATAATCAAATCTTATCCAGATCTGCTTCTTGAAGTCATGAATAGGTGGACGGTCGACAAAAACAAGTTTACCGAGTATGAAGATATATTCAACGAAAAAGGAATAGTCAACCTAACTGATCTGGAAAGAGCCTTCAGAACCTTTTACGGGTTCAGCATAGGATTTGGAGGGATGGGGTCTACCTACAGGACAAAAGATGAAAAGTCTACTTATACTCAAACATTGAAAGTAATATCCAATTATAAGACTATAAGCTCCAGGGTTTCTAAGTGGGTAATTGAAAATCTGGACTTTAGGGATGTATTTACTAAATATGATAGCAGTAATGCTTTTTTCTATTGCGATCCCCCTTATTCTGGGAAGGACTGGTACGAGCATCCGTTTGAGCCCGGAAACCTAGTAGAGTTGAAATCAATATTGTTGAATCTAAAGGGAAAATACCTCCTAAGTTTCAATGAAACAGACCAGATAGCCAAAGATACTTTCGGTACTCCAAAATTTATAATTGAGCTAGAAAACCAAAACAGGAAGCGAGTGCCTAACGAGCCGGTGCCGCTTCGAAGATTCTCAATTTATACCAACATTCCATGAACGATGCAAGATTCAGCATTGATGATCAAATGGAATGTTGTGAACAACGCAAGAAGCTGAACTGCCTTCTAACGTGTGTCATAGTATATTCTCGTTCGGTGAGTTTAACATTGAGCCTGTCTCTTTCAATTCCGTCTCATTTTTCTCCGTTAATTATTTCATGCCGTGGTTCATGGAAGTCGTAGGTGCTGGAGAGATTGCAGAAGATTCAGTCATAGGGCTGTTGACATTTTCGCTTGTGTAATCTGTTGTTATTCCCTTAGTAAATCTCCCTATTATGACCAAAGCGACGTAACTAAGCACAAAAACAAATGCAAAGACGGCAATAACTGCAAGTAACTCTACACCCAACTGTCTTAGAGCCAGCATCCCGCCTCCAAATAGTATTCCGTTAGGGAGATTTGAAGCGCCCGAATATGAAGCATATCCTTTCTGGGCTACAAATGCTATCAAAATGAAACCAGTGGTCCCTAAGAGGAGATGAGTTGGGAAGAGACCGATTGGATCTGAAAACCATTTCCTGGTCATCAACTTCTCTCCAATGAGGTATAAAGGCCCTCCAACGAAACCAATGACTACAGCTACGAGAGGACTAATATAGCCAGAGAGTGGAGACATCAAAATCAGACCCACCAATATGCCATTTACTGCATATATATATCCTGGGTCCTTTTTTGTGATCAGATATTTGAAGAATACGGTTGAAACAAGTGCAGAACCAGCAGCCAAAAATGTGTTGAGGCCAACCACTACTGTTTCGGCCGTAAATGCGAGAACACTTCCAGCATTGAATCCGAACCATCCCACCCAAAGAAGCAGTATTGATAAGGTCAGCCATCCAGAACTTACAGAGATTGGGGTTTGAGGACTGGCCTTTAAACCTTTCTTCTTTTCTTCCTGCCATATCTTAACTACAAATGCCAGGCCCGCTATTCCCGCAGCAGCATGTACTACCAACCCTCCACCAAAATCCCTCACGCCCAGCTGATAAAGCCAGCCAGTTGGGTTCCAGATCCAGGCCGCAGGTAGTGTCCAGATTAATATGAAGTAAATCACTGAATAGATTAAAAACGCAGATAGTTTGACTTTTCGCAGTGCAACTACCCCAACGATTGCAAGAGTTACCGCTGCAAAAGCCGTTTCAAAGAGAAAATAAGTTCCAGTTGTCAATCCAGTACCAAAGTATTGATCTGTCATTGACCACCAGGTTCCAGTAATTGCATTTATGGAGTTTGAAGAAAAGCTTCCAAAGAAGAATCCAGTGTAATCAGGTTTTCCGATGATGCCAAACAAAGTTGGCCCAAATGCAATATTAAACCCGATAAAGGCCATTAAAAACAGCGCAATGCCAGATATCAATATAGTTTTAAGTAGACTCCTTGAAAAGTGCTTTCCTAGTTCGCCAACCTCGAGCATTCCGACTGCTATCGTCATCAAGAATACCAGAAGTGCTGCAATGATTATCCATAGGTTATTTATCAGGATTAGATCGGACAATATAGGTCACCATTACTTCTAGACGAGATTTCCATCGAATTATTAATACCTACGAATTTTATCTTAACTGTTCATAAAATAATTTAGTAAGTCTAAATTTCTTTAAAAACAATTGATGCCATAATCATCAAAGTTGTAGCTCTATT
>JAJYRY010000114.1 GCA_021793855.1 Thermoplasmata archaeon | reverse complement strand
TTCATTATAGGAGGGTCTAGCTACGAGAATATTGATGATGTTAGGGTGATTTCAAACAATTCAACTGGAGAAACATCCATTGACATTGCGACAATGGCATATTACATGGGAGCTGATGTTGATCTCTTGCTGGGAAATGTAAGTGTAGAAGTCCCCCCCTTCCTCGATTATGAAAAATTCACAAATATTGATTCCCTTGTAAGCAAGATTGATTCGATAAAGAAGAGTGACGCTGTGATCGTCCCTGCTGCGCTATCAGACTTCACGACTGAAAAGATTGATGGAAAGATATCCACTGAAGGACCATTTTCCATAAAATTAAAGCCGACGCCAAAATTCCTAAAGAAACTAAGGGAGAAGTACAAGGGTGTTCTCGTCGGTTTCAAGGCAGAATATGGAGTGTCTAAAGATGAATTGATAGAAAGGGCCAGAAGAAGAATGTCGGAATATTCACTTGATATGGTCGTTGCCAACGACCTGAAGGACGTAAGGGCTGGGTATACGAAGGTAATAGTGATAAGAGGAAGGAAGGAAACTGAGATAGAAGGTGACAAGCTTGAAGTTGCAGGGAGAATCCTTAAGTTACTCGCATAAGGCATTTTCACCAGGAAGCGCAACCCTGTTCTTCGTACCCAATAGAGAGCAGAACGTACTCAGGAAAGGTTCCAAGGGAGTTGCAATTTGCATCGAGACAGGAATCACCACTAGAGTTGAGAAATCTGATTCAATGGATATAAGGTTCAATGGTATACCTATTGATAACTCGGTCCAGGAGGAAGTCGCAAAGCTGCTAAATTTCACTGGAAAGATATTCTCTTATTCAGACCTACCACCATCCAGTGGATTTGGATTGAGCGCTGGAGCAGCTCTAACAGCCGCAGCTGCGATAATTGGTAACGATGCAGTAAGTGGAGAAATTTATGAGATGGCTCATAGAATTGAGCTTCAACGGGGAACGGGCCTAGGTGATGTCCAGTCGCAGATGACGGGTGGATTTCACGTACGTTTGAAGGGGGGGAGTTTTCCATATTCTGTAACAGAGAGAATACTAGAAGGCCCTTCAGAACTGATCATATTGCCATTCAAGAAGAAGATACCCACAGGAGAGGTCATACAGTCTCCCTCAAGCCTGGAAGAGATAGTTACGAATGGAAAGAAAGCATTCAAGTCTTTCATGAGGAAACCGACTCTGAAAAACGCCTTTCTCGTTGGGCGGAAATTTGCGTTTGACTCTGAACTTGTATCGCAGAAGGCAGAGAAGATCCTGGATGATCTAAATGGAAAATACGCATCAGTTTCCCTAATCGGTGACAGCATTATTGCGCTCTACGATCAAGAATCTCTAGATGTTCTTAGAAAATACGGAGACCCCATTAAGACAAAGATATCTTCGACAGGCCTAACTCTGCTAACTTAGATTCAATAATTCATTCCCGCGTTCGTAAGGTCTTTCTATTATTCACGATCTCGTAAAAGAAATTAAATTTTCTTTATATGGAATACTGAGCAGTATTGTTAGGTATTATGTTCTATCAAGCGGGATATAAAACATTTCATCCATTGTAAGAGCCAACGAATGAGTTTCCATTGATTGTATTGTAAGAATAGAATGAGACGTTGAATGCTTTATTGAGGTTTTCGAGGGTTAATGTGGATTCTGTTTCCCCCCATGCTATCTTCTTTCCATCCCTTAGTATAAGCACCGAATCTGCAAGGTTATGAACTGCATCCAGATCATGCATCGTCATGATTATTGTCTTACCTTTCTCCCTCAGCCCCTTTATTAGGTTGTATATGAGGATCTGATTGTCAATGTCAAGGAAATTAGTGGGTTCATCCATAATCATTATTTCTGAATCCTGATAAATTGCTGCTGCTAGTGTCACCAACCTTCTCTCGCCCCCGCTTAGAACTGAGAAGTCTCTGTCAATGAAATCTGCAAGACCAACCTTGTCAAGAGCGGCCTCCATCTTGCTCTCATCAATCCCCCTCTTATAACCTGAAACGTTCATTACGTCCCTGACAGTAAAACTCATCGGGCTGTATATTTCCTGCCAAACGAAAGAAGTCTTTTCTGCCAGCTGCAAACTACTTAGTGAGGATACCTTCATTTTATCGATTTTAACAGTCCCGTCGTTCGGCTTAAGGTCACCGTGTATTAGTTTCAATGTGGTAGATTTTCCCGAGCCATTCTTTCCTATAATAGCAGTTATAGTGCCATCCCCAACCGTAAAATCCAGGGGACCTAACCTGAACGAAGGCACCTGAAAAGTCAGATTTTCTACCTCAACCTTCATACCTTCCTCCTGTTAGCTTTCTCATGAAATACATCAAGAATGGCACTCCGATTATACCTGTAACTATGCCTATTGGTATCACGACTCCTGGGACGATACCTCTAGCTATATCATCAGCGCAGATGAGGAATATTGCACCAAGTATTCCTGAAGCTGGAATGACATGCTTGTTTGATCCTCCCAGAAGCATTCTGGAAAGGTGGGGCATAACGAGACCCACAAATCCTATTAGACCGCTTATTGATACAGAGGCAGAAACACCCAGTGCTACCATGAAGATTGTTATTCTCTTTGTCCTTTCTACATTCACTCCTACTGATCTTGCGTGCATGTCGCCCATCTGTATAGCATCAAGTTCTCTGTGTTGAAGATAGATTGCGTATGATGTTATCAAAACAATGATCACTACAGGATAAAGAACGGTCCAGTTTATATTCTCCAGTGACCCAAGAAGCCAGAAGAATGCTTCACCCTGCAAGTTTATATTTGTAAACAGTAGAAGAGCCACTATTGCTGACACAAAGAAAGACACCGCCACTCCAGTCAGGAGGAGATAGGTTGGATGAACCCTTCCGCCCTTCAATGCAAAGAAGTATACGATAAAAACAACAGATAACCCAAAAATAAAGGCTGCTATCTGTTGGGTATATATTCCAAATATAGTAAATCCAAGGACTATCGATGCAACTGCTCCAAGGGACGCTCCGCTAGAAAGTCCTATAATGTATGGCTCAGTTATGGGATTCCTGAAAATGCTCTGGATCGCGGCACCTCCGATACCGAGTGATGCTCCTATCACGACACCACCTATTATTTCTGGCTCCCTGAGCTGAATTATGATCTGTTCTTGAGCCAATGTATAACCATGAGGAACGAATTGGGAGAGGTATGGAATCTGACTTCCATAAATTTCTAATAAACTCAAGATCGGTATTCTAACCGATCCTATAAAATCTGATAGGAGGATTGTAATAATTAGAAGAAAAAAAAGGAAGCCTAACCAAACGTGTTTCATATCTCGACGCCTTTGAATAAAGGCTTTCAGCCTTTCGTTCTCTAATACGTTCATACCTTCTAGCTTACCCCGTTTGGATTGGGATTGTAAGTTAAATTTATCGGGAAACTAGGCAGTGCAGGATTTTGCCCGTACACCATGAATATGATCCACTGTATTGCAAAAATGTCTCTGAAATTTGGTTCAGTAAACATGTATTCATTTGAAGTCGTTGTATAAACTTTGCCGTTCATTACTGCAGGAGAAGACGCAAAGGGTGATCCTGTTGCATTTAGGGAACTCGCATTGATAGAGTCGTCGAGAATGACTATTTGCGGACTTTCGTTGACTATATTTTCTGGATTGATTGTATAGAAACCAGAGTCGTACGGAGCTGCAATGTTGATTATATCCGCATATTGGAAGTAAGAATTTACGAATGTGTCATTTCCAGCAGTCCAGTAACCCCCATATGATGATAGATAGTAGAACCCTCTGAGCGGCGTACCATTGTATTCAGATTGGTCGTAACTTAAGGCATCTTCGTGCAGGGTAGATAAGGAGACGTTCATCCATTGATTTATCAGTGTCGCGTTTGCAACCGTTCCAGTTAGTTCCCCAAGGAGTGTGTTCTGCTTTTCAATAACGCTAAAATTTACTCCAGCATCAGAACTCAAGAATACATAATTTATCCCGCTGTTAAGAAGCTGAGAAATCTGTGCTCCGGAGTAGTTGCTGAATGATATTACAGCGTCTGCAGACAGATTAAAAATCTGTTCAAGATCCATACT
>JAJYRY010000113.1 GCA_021793855.1 Thermoplasmata archaeon | reverse complement strand
GAGATTACGGCGTACTCGATGATTCTTCAGGAAACTCACATAGAGGTCTTTTCATTATAAATCCGGAGGGAATCATAAAGTACATGGTAGTAACGGACGATAATGTTGGACGAAGTACGGACGAGACGTTCAGAGTTCTTGCTGCTCTACAGACAGGTGGGCTTTGCCCAGTAGACTGGGAACCAGGTAAAGCTACGTTGAAAGTTTAATTTTTATTTTATTATTTTAAAATTGTCAAATTCTTCCTCCACAACGTATCTCTTCTTGACGTCTGTTACCAATGCGTTTGGAATTTCAGATGTACAGTAATTTATGAGTTGTTCTACGGAATCAGGGTCCCCCTGAATCACTGCTTCAACCGAGCCATCTCTGAGATTCCTGACCCATCCTTTGAGGTTCAAGCTCTTTGCCATTCTCCTTGTCCGTTCCCTAAAACCAACCCCCTGGACAATTCCGTAAAACTTCACGTTGCACTGCATTATAACACTATATTCAGGATGTTCAAATATTTACTGCAGGTCTTTTAGAAACGTTCCATAAGCAATCGTCCTCCCGAACATAATTTTCGGTAGCCTTCTAAAGATAAAGCGAAAGCACGAATGAACCAGATTAAAGAATACCAAACGGTCTCTAAGACCTAACCTTCTTCAGCAATACCCTATCTTTTGGGGGAAAGAAAGGGATAGTAGATTTAACTTGCTCAAAGTCGCTTTCGCACAATGACAGTTAACCTTTCCTCAACCTCCCTTAATCAGGGGCTCTAGGTAAATCAAATAAACTTTAAATAAATCAAATTTATTTGATGTGGAGGAGACTACATGAATAATCACTCGAAGATCGTGATTGCCGTGGTTGTCGCATTGGCAGTCGTAGTTGGCGGTTTTATCATTTACCACGAAGATGTCGCCAGTAAGGTGAAGGGCGAGATCATTACGATAAATACTGGGGACAATCTCCCGCATGAACTCACAAGGATCGTTTCACTTGACCCAGCTGCAACGGCTACTCTTTATGCACTTGGTGCCTACAAATATCTTGTTGGAGGTAACTCTTATGACTCATACCCGCCAAACGAAACCATTCCTAATGTAACGGACTATCCAAGCATGGACCTAGAACAGATTTTTAATCTATCTGCGGACGCAGTCATTTCATTCGACAACTATTCCGGGGCTCAAATATCACAGCTTCTAAATAATGGTATAGACTACATATTCCTAAGCTCTGACGCAGGGGTAAATTTCACCGTCATTGAAGAGCAAAATACGCTGCTAGGAGAGCTTACCGGAACCACGGCGAATGCAACATTAATCAACCAATGGATGAACGCTTCCTTGTCAGCACTACGCACAGATGCCATAAGTTATGACCAATCAGAATACAATGGTACACCCCTGAGAGCATTCTACTATCTTTCGTCATACGGAGGCTACTGGACCGCTGGCAACGATACATTCGTGAACTCCTACTTCCAATATGCTGACATGGTCAACATCGCAGCTCCTTATGATACCGGCTTCTATTCTATCAATCCGGAAAACATAGTCAATGATAGCCCCCAGGTTGTTATACTAGACGATTCCATCAACTCGAGTTCCCTGAATGCATCAGGTTCACCATTTGCCTCGTCCCCGGCTTTAATGAACGGAAAAATATATACAACAATTGCAGATGAAAACATGTTTTCAGAACCAAACTTCAGGGACATTTTTGCTATACAATGGATCATATACATGGTATATGGACAAAATCCTTCGCTTCCTAATTTCCCAATCAACCTAACATATAATCCTAATCCAAACGGGGTTAGTTAGAAGTCATGGGCGTATTAGAGAACGAACGGGTGAAGGCATTCGTCCATAGACACAGGGAAATGAAGTACGTCTGGATTGGATTCCTCTTTTTTCTTTTAATATTGACAATATTTCTATCTGATTTTATAGGTTCAGTGAGGATACCAATCCTGAGTCTGCTAGAGATTTACGGAAGTCAGATTCCATTTATCTCCCAATTCGTTCCTCATGGTTATACATTGGCTCAAGAACAGATCATAATTCAGCTCAGGGAGCCGGAAATAATAGGTGGTGTCGTGATAGGAGCATCACTCGGTATCGGAGGTGCCGCGATCCAGAGCATTTTCAGGAACCCCATAACTGAGCCATACATAATAGGACTTTCTAGTGGTGCATCCCTTGGCGCAGTTGCATCGATAGTCCTTGGGTTGACTATATTTGGAATATATACCCAACAGATAGCAGCCTTTATTTTTGGGTTATCTGTTGTTTTTATCGTATACTTCTTCGCATTGAAGGGTGGAAAGGTTCATCCAACCTATCTCCTCCTGACGGGTGTGGCGGTGTCTTTCTTTGTGTCAGCAATAGTGGCTCTCCTACTGTTTACAAATATAAACTTGCAGGGTGAAGCATTCTTCTGGCTTCTTGGGTCACTGGAGAATATAAACTGGACCGTTCTTTATCCTGTAGCGATAATTGTTTTGATAACGTCATATGCGATCTATCTTCAACACAGAGAACTCGATGCTATACAGATGGGCGACATGCATGCAAGGTCAGTAGGCGTGAATGTAGAAAGGACGAAGAGAATAACAATCTTCATGGTGGCACTGGGTGTTTCTGCCTCTGTGTCAATAAGCGGTCTAATAGGATTTGTGGGTCTCATTATGCCCCACCTTTCCAGAATGCTTCTGGGAGGATCAAACAAGCATGTCATTCCAGCGTCGGGTATACTTGGCGCAATATTCCTCATCTGCGCTGATGATATAGCTAGAGGTATCGTCCCAGGAGTCGTGATACCAATAGGCATAGTTACAGGTATAATCGGAGTGCCATTCTTGATGTACTTCATGAGAAAGCTAACAGGAGGAAGGTATGAAGGTTGAAGTGGAAAATCTGACTTTTCAGGTGCCTTCGTTCAGGTTAGGTCCTCTGGATTTTACGGTTGGGGAGGGCACTATAACTGCTATTATAGGAAAGAATGGCTCAGGAAAATCTACAACATTGAAGCTAATACATGGCGACCTTAAGCCGAACGAGGGGGTCGTTAAAATCGATAAAATGAAGGTATCCTCACTAAGTAGTTTGCAGCTTGCAGAAAAGACTTCTTTCGTCTGGCAGGAAATATACAGCCCTATGAGTTTTACTGTCAGGGACGTAATGAACGTATCAGGTTATAAGAGGGGGATTGATGAGAGCAAGATGGAGGCCGCTCTTGACAAGGTTGGTCTTGCGGATTTCATTGACCGAGACTTCTCAGTTCTAAGCGGAGGCGAGAGAAGGTTGGTGACACTAGCAGCAGCGATTTATCAGGATTCAGAAATAATGATCATGGATGAACCCACTAATTTCCTTGACATTGACAATCAGATTCTCATTTACAACCTCATAAAGGGGCTGAGGGAGAAAGGTAAGACTATAATCATGACAATGCATGATCTTGATGCAGTTCATAACCTTGCGGATTCGGTGCTTATACTAAGGGATGGAAAGAAGATAGCATGGGGAGAAACAGAATCCACATTGACCATAGAGAACCTCAATAAAGCATTCAACGTCTCATTCCACTCATACAATACTATCAATGGAAACTCATTCGTTGGCTCTTATAACGGATGAACTGGTTCATATTCCCGGTAAGTTCATATCCCGCTTGATAAAAGATGGTCCCTTACAATACTGCTCAGTATTCCATATAATGAAAGTTTAATTTCGTTTACGAGATCGTGAATAATGGAAAGACCTTACGAACGCGGGAATGAATTATAGAATCTAAGTTAGCAGAGTTAGGCCGGTTGAGGATATCCTTGTCTTTATTGGGTCTCCATATTTTCTAAGAACATCTAGTGATTCTTGATCGAAGAGCGCAATAATGCTGTCACCGATTAGGGAAACTGATGCGTATTTTCCATTTAGATCATCCAGGATCTTCTGTGCCTTCTGTGATACAAGTTCAGAGTCAAACGCAAATTTCCGCCCAACGAGAAAGGCGTTTTTCAGAGTCGGTTTCCTCATGAAAGACTTGAATGCTTTCTTTCCATTCGTAACTATCTCTTCCAGGCTTGAGGGAG
>JAJYRY010000112.1 GCA_021793855.1 Thermoplasmata archaeon | reverse complement strand
GTCGATTTCTCAATAGATGACGTATAACCACAGTTATACATCGTTATTTGGGGTGGGCATCAATTGTAATTTGCTGATCACATTTTTTTTAATTCCGAGTCTATTTTCAGGTCGCCATTCAGATCTCAGAGTTGGATTCCATAAGAGTCCATCTCAGTCCTTATCCTCGAACATCTAGGCTAATTCGAACACTGCTCCATAGCGCCCTGTAAGTGAGGAGAGAGTAAGACAGCACTCATTCAATTAATGGCTACCTCTAAGATAATTAAAACGTTCTATAACCCGCTTGACCCAGTTAGGCACTATTATGAAACCATAAAAGTCCAACATTCCCGCGTAAAGATACGAAACCAAAGCATATATTTATTCTTCCAGCATTTAAAAATCAGAATATCGATTCTCTTATCCTTCCTAAGAATATTACACTAAACCGAATAGTGTACGACCAATTTTCAAGTTACATAACTGCCTCGGGTACTTAAGTTAGGGTTTGGCGTTCCACAAAGCACAGCTATGGTTGAAATTCAAACATTGACTTAAAAGTTGGACCGAGAGGGGTTGACGCTTGAACCACAGCTACAATTGTTATCCTCTTTCGCAGAATATCCAGGGACAGAAGGTCGTACTTATGTTCCTAATACCGAAGATATCTTTCGAGTCCACTTTTGCTCAAAAATATGAAATTTTTGGAATAATCTACAAATTTACGATATTCATATACTAAATATTTAAGGTAACGAGACTTGAGTAACTTCATAAGGCATATGGGTAAATTCATATTATTAATAATATATATCCACTATTTACCCAAAAATGTATATTCTGAAGCACGTTAGAAATCACCCTAAGTAAGACGCTCGAATTTGGCCAGGATTTTCGCCTCGTGAATTTCGATTCTTACACTGTATTTTTTTGACGTAGTGAGACAAACAGGATTATTTGCCTGTCGCAATCTTTTTGATTTGTTCCCATTGTTCATCGGTCAAAACTGCTAATTCATTGAATTCGCCGGCACCTTTCAACCATTCTCCACCATCAATTGTGATAACTTCACCGTTTATGAATGATGCATTATCCGAAATGAGATAAGCAGCAAGTGTAGTGAGTTCTCTAATTTCTCCGGTTCTTCCTAGAGGCACTCTTCTTTTTAGAGCTTCTTCCATCCCTGGCAATGGAAACAAATTCTTTTGAGTTGCTTCGGTTGGAAATATGCCTGGGGCAATTGCCACGTGTCTGATCCCATATTTTGCCCACTCGACCGCAAGAGACCTAACCACCGCAAGAACTCCTGCTTTAGCAGCTGCCGAAGGTACCACGTAGGCAGATCCGGTCCAGGCGTAGGGGGTAACTATGTTTAAGACTACACCCCCTTGACCTCTACTTATCCACTTCTTACCCAATTCTAGCGTCATGTACAGAGTCCCATGCAGTACGATGTTCAGGACTGAATCTACCGCGTGCGGGGATAACTTCTCCGTTGGATAGGCGAAATTTCCAGCCGCATTATTTACTAAAACGTTTATTGGTCCTAGCTCTTTTTCAAGGAATTCCACTGCTTTAGCTATCTGTTCTGGAGATCTCACATCGCATTTGTGAAATGAGACTTTAATTCCTTTTGTTTCAAGTTCTTTGGAAGTTTGTTGCAAAACCTCTTCTCTCCTTCCAAGTATGGCAATCCTAGCCCCCAGGGTGCCAAACATCTGGGCCATATTCTTTCCAATCCCAGTTCCCCCTCCAGTTATGAGGACCGTTTTTTCTCTGAGTAGATCACTATTGAACATCAATTATCACAAGCATTTTCTGGATAATTAAAGTGACGGGAGAATACCCGTCCAATAGGGATCTATTTGAAAATTTATAGGAAATGCTTGAGCGGTCCATTCATAAAAAGTAGGACGTTGACACTTTAAGAGCCAACAGTTCCTTAATAAAAAATCAACGAAAAAAATCGATTCTCTACCTCAAAGAAATGAGGGAAGCAATAAGATACGGAGTGATGAAATCTTAAATCCATTGGAAGAGGAAGGGACAATACCTTCTTCAATAGACCTCAAGAAAGAGATGAAGGTGTGGTTCGGCTCCTGCTACGGTTATGGGAAGCACCACATCAATCCAGTATGCAGATCATCTGTTGCAATACTCCGCTCATTCAGGGAAGAACAGGTGGGGGAGGAATTCCCAGAAGTAAGGAAGCTCTCAATGAGACTGGATTCAGAGCTGGTCAAGATTGTTTGTGACAAGATAAAGATATCAATAAAGCCAGGGGAATATGAGTTCATCCCAATAAACGCAAAGAACAAGAAGTGGGAAGAGTATTCAAATCGCAAAATATGTAAAATTCTAATCCCAGATAGAGCCGTAGCAATCGCCTTCTCCATTCCCGAGAATAAAGAGATATCGAATAAGAAGATTGTAATTGACATCAACTTCTCAAATGTAACTGAAACAATTTTCGACGACGGATCAGTGGACTTCAAAACAATTACGCTACTGTGAACTCTCCATACATCCCTTCCTCAGCATGTCCGGGATATGTACAGATGTACCAGTAATTACCAGAGTGGGTAGCAGTGAATGAAGAATTCTCGTATGGGTAATTAGAATTTCCACTGTACGGAGGCAGAAAAGGCGAATACATCATGGGATTCCCGGAATATGTGTTGTTATCATAATATTCTCCATTGTATCCCATCATGGACATGTATCGATAAGGAGGACCATTTGAAGTTAACTCCAAATTATGCTCCATGGCATCCATGTTCACTATCACGAATTTTATCGTCACTCCCCGTTTCGCAATAATTCTTGGATTCTCAAGACCATACATCTCAAAGTATTCCTTTGGCGTATTCTTGGACGAACCCATAGAAGGAGAAAGCTCCACCAACAGAGTCGTACTCTGGTTGATGAATATACTATTTGATGCCTTAATTACAGAGATAGAGGCTGGGGGAAGACTTAGGGAATTCAAAGTGCTCTGGTTCATATATTTCCCAGCGTTTTGATAGACGTCACTACCATTATACATACCCCAAAGACCCATCATTCCATTACTGTTGTATTCACCATATCCATTCCCCGATCCGTTGCGATCTTGCAGAGCTGCATAAGTGCCAATGCTAACTACCAAGGCAAATGTTACCACGAAGGCCAATATGATCGCAATCTTGGAGTTCAATCCATCTCACTTCTTCAGAATGTCGGCTTTCATCGTATTATACTGGTCCTTAGATATCTCTCCCTTAGCATACCTGATGTCCAGTGTTTCCAAGGCGGAGTTTCCTAGATGCATTGGCTCATCATGCCAGTTATGGAGACCGTGATCAGTAGCTATTCCAAATATCCAGTATATGAAGAGGAAGAATAGGATTACAGGTATCAGCATGAAAAATCCACCCAAAGCCCACATTCCTGTACCAAACCCCATCATTCCGTACCCGTAGTTTGTGCCATTTACCAAGTAGTTTCCCCCAAATAGGAAAGCAATGGTAACCCCCGCAACGACAAGAGCTAAGATCACTGCGAGGAATATCCAGAATATCAGCATTATTCCATTCCTGATTCTCATTCAAATTACCTCATATAGATTAATTTTGAAATTCTTATTAACTGTTGGCTGAAATCAATTGCTGAAATGTGAAATCTTACCGTGAAATGCGTTTCAAGACTATCATGTTGGTAGAACCGTGTCTTATCTTTTCCACTACACCCTTCCTTTCTAGGCGATCTACTATTCTCGAGACCGTAGCTCTAGACATTCCATCCATTCCGAAGAGATCTCTTTGTAGGAAGGAACCCCCTGCGTCAACCAGTGTACCATATACCCTCTTTTCCCCGTCATCTAGGAACTTAAGAAGGTCCTCGTTGGGAATTTGTCCCGTGAGACTAGCAGTATTGTCTGCAGGCTTTAGGTTCGATAGGCTTGTCGAAAGGATTCTCACATTCTTCTCCATGTAGAGTATTGAGAAGATCAGTAGTAGCACTGAAAATATGAGTCCAATAAGAAGATACCAATCCGTCTGCGCTTTCAATGAGAATATTGAAAAGGGGTTTACTTTGTAGAGGATAGGAATCAAGATAATGGTTGTAAATATGAGAATGACCGA
>JAJYRY010000111.1 GCA_021793855.1 Thermoplasmata archaeon | reverse complement strand
GAAATAGAGGAGAATGACCACTCTACAGTCTATGATGGTACGGTTCCGATACTAGTCAAATATCAAGACAAATGGCTGCCCACCCTCAAAATCATGAGGTCCAAGGACTTTCCGAGGGTAGTCATTGACCAGGGGGCCTATAATGGAATCAAGAACGGTGCAAATTTGTATTCTGCTGGAATCAAAAACATAGTTGGAAATCTCAAGAAGGGGTCTACCTGCATCATTGAAAATTTAGAGGGAAGACAGATTGGTTCTGCTTCTGTAGACTCAGAGGAAGCTGACATCCAGAGCAGGAAGAAAGGAGCCTATCTAAAAGTATACGAGTTATACAGGTAGGGGAATACAAGTATTCTGGATTTTATATATTCAAGAAAGTTGAGAAGCGTTAAATAACAAAGCCCAACTTCAGTCTTGTGAGATTCATAGATCTGCATCAGGACATGGGTATAACCTCCCAAAGAGAAGACGTAATTTCAGAGACTAAGCAATCGAATCTCGAAGAGATCAAGAAGTTCGAGGACGCAATTGTATTTGGGGTCAATTTCCCCCACATCTTCGTGGTCAACGATAGGGGTGACGAGTTAACCAGACAATATAGAACACAGTCGAGGGCATCCGTAGCATTGTGGGATGACTTGATGGAACAACTGAAATTCTACGGATACATCGAGAGAAAAGGACTTGTAAATCTGGTTCTGAGCAAGGAAGATGTGAAGAAGAAAGGTACAAAGATACTTCTGAGCCTTGAAGGAACTGATTGCCTGAAGGATCCTTTTGATTTGTACCTTCTGAAGGACTTGGGACTGAGAGCTGTTGGCCTCACGTGGAACTATGATACAAAATTTGCAGCTGCTGCAATGTCCAAGAAGGATTATGGACTGACGGGATCGGGAGAAGAGCTGATAAGGATAGCAAACGAGCAGGGGATTTTGGTAGATGTCGCGCACGGAAGCAGAAACACTATACTAGATACCTGCAGTCTTTCAAAGAAACCAGTCATTTCTTCTCATGGAAATACCAAACACGTATTTGACCACTCTAGAAATCTGGATGATGACTCTCTCGCTGCAATATCAAGAACTGGTGGTGTCATCGGTATTACCGCAATTAGAACGACACTGAGTCAGGAACCGTCCATTGCAGACCTGATTAAGCATATGGAGTACGTAGGGGACAACTTTGGATGGGATCACGTTGCTCTGGGAACGGACTTCTTAGGGATAGAGAATACCCCAAAGGGGTTCGAGAGTGTTTCAAAAATCAGCGAGCTTGCAGAGTTGTTAGGTTCTAATGCACAGAGGGTACTATGGGACAACCCACTAAGAGTTATTAATCAGGTTCTACCATCAAATCTCTAGCCCATTACCTACTTGGTTGGAGAACGACTGCCAAATTTAGAGTTTGAGCCCAGAATCTCTCTGTGCTTCAACCGAAAATTTTATCACTTCTAAGTTGCAGCTTGTGTGCGTAGAACACCACTCGCTGCACTTCCTAGCAAGTTCTTTAGAACTGTAATGCAGGTGGCACTGGTCACACTCGTATAGTTCATTTTCCTTCTCCATCAGGTACTGAGTGTTTACAGAATATATAACACTTGACACTCAACAGTCTAATGCCCTTCTTCAGAGGTATTTGAGAATATCCCGCCCCTTCATTCCTTCCCTTATTCCCGCCTCTCTCGCTTTGCTACTTACCCTCATTACCTCTTTGTTTAGGAGGTCATCAAAGGTGTTCACACCTGAAATGGATGCAGCAATAGCTCCTATCTTGTCTGCCGCTTCCATGTTGAGAATGCCACACATCAAGAATCCTCGTTTTCCATTTATCAGAACTATCGGTGCTGGTTTTGTCTCTATCTTCACTCCAGTGTATACCTCTCCATTTTCTGATATATTTTCAATTTGTATCATAATCTTCCATACTCCTCTGGTGTATTATAGGTTGATGTCTACAGGGGTATGAAATACTCTCCCACGCCATTTCAAGCTTCCTGAGATAGTAATTCTTGTCGTATCTGTTCTCCAGGTTTCCTATATCTACCGAGCCTCTACTTTCATCTGTAACAAACATTGATACCTTGTCTCCTGGTCCGACGTCCTTTGCCTTTTCTATCGCCTTTTTCCTTATGCCATTAACTTTGTACTGCTCTGGTCTGCGGGTTGCCATTATAGATAATTTCAGGTCGGAATCTTCCACCCTCCCGTTGACTATTTTGTCCTTGTAAGAATCGTATATTCTGCAGATTTCATCGTAATGTCCCGGGAAGTCCTCAATTCTTGACACCTTGGAGTAAACTTTCAGAATGTCTTCCTGCATCTTCTTGCATATGTTTGGAAAATCCGTTCTCCGAAGCTCTATTCCCCTGACCTTGAATTTTCCACTGTCCATAAGACCAAAGTATCTGTTGAGGGCACCACTTCCATCTTTCGCTGGAAGGAACACTATCCACTTATAGAAGCCCTCGAGTGAGATATTAAGCCTGCTCATCTCTTCTATCTTATTCATCACTCTGTTGATATCCCCAGTACCCCGGAGCCATAGAGAATCAACGATCCCGTGTATTGTCCCGAACCCTTCATCTTCTGCAATCTTCACGCTCTCAGTCAGTATCCTTCTACCGAGACAGGTTATTGACTCGTGGACCTCTATCCTGCCGAACTTTGCATTCTTGTATCCCGTATAGCCGAATGATGTCAGCAGTAACCACTTCAGCACAGCGTCCCTTCTCTTGTACCTCTCGTCCGAGTTCTTCCTTGCCTTGTAATAAAGTCTAAGCTCCAGAAGATCCGACAGGAATTCTGAGAGCGTACCTCTCTTATCCATACAGATATCGTAACCCAGGTCTTCTATCCTCCATTTATCCTTGCAATTCACGTTTATGGTCTCGGGTGAGAGGTTGTATTTCACTATTATTGACGGGTACATTGAACTGAAATCTATTTCAAACACTCCCTCATAGACGCCGGGCACCGGTTGAAGGTAGAGCCCACCCCTATCCGCGCTGATGAACGTGTCTAGGTCCTTTATCATCTCGTGATCTTCCTTGTAGAGAGGTATCATTATTCCCTTCTCGAGTGATTTCCTCACCTCATAGGATGATACGGCAGTTCCCGGGGTGATCCTGGCAGAATGGAAGAGCGGTAGAGAGGTAATCTTAGATATGGTAGCTAGGCCTTCCAGTCCTCCCTCGCTGAATATAAAGGACGTATCCCGATCTATGTGCGGGATTCCGCAAATAATGAATCCACTGGCTCTGTGGTTGATCCTTCCATAAGAGGTGAATGTCCTTTCCCTACTCTTAGAAATTCTCGCAGAATAACCATGAACCTTGGCCATCGTGAAGAATTGAGGAAAATACCTATCTCCTCCCTCAGAAATTATCAGGTTTGCATCTGTCATGTTCGAAAAGAAGTAATCCAGGGACGATGGAATGTTTGTGAACAGCTGACCATCGATCTCAATCTCTTCCAAGCCATCAATGAATTTTATATCCAAAGTGTTAAAATCAGGTATGTCGAAATCCATCCTCCTATCATCATTGAAGAAGTGAAGATCGTTTTTGACCATGAACGACTGGACGATGTTTATGTCTGCATTGTAGATCTTGTAATCCCTGAAATTTCCTATCTTCTCTATTGCAAGAATTAGATCATTCACTCTGTTTGGAGGCAGAGTTAAGCTCACAACCTTCATGCTGGAGAAAATGTCCCGTCGTTCGTCCAATTTCCACGTTATCCATGGTACTAGGTCTATCTCGTCGGTGATCTTTTCCAGACGATCTCCCGCAACGTAAATGGTGTGTTCATAGTTCCATCTCTTTATCTTCTTGTTCTCGTCAATGGTGAAAAGAGAATTTCCACCCCATGCATCTACTATCATTTCATTTCTTTCTTCATTTCTAATAGGGCAAAAATGAGGAACGTGAAATATGGGTCAAGGCTGGTTATAGAAGCCTCAGGAATGTGAAGTTTTATCTTTTTGATGAAGTCTTCGACTATCTCCCTATCTGCACTCTTCATCAACCTCTCCGCTTTCCTTATCTCTTCCGTTATGCTCTCTATTTCCATTCTAAGGCTAGGGGTGTTTCTTCCCATTTCTTTACTACCTC
>JAJYRY010000110.1 GCA_021793855.1 Thermoplasmata archaeon | reverse complement strand
CCCTTCCTGAATGGTATTAGTCAGATTCGACGAGAAGAAGCTTTCAGACATCACTGGAGTCACGGAGGAGAGGATCTTGAAGGTTCCATGGCTCCTAGGAGGGGAGGCCAGGAGGGAGGAAGGGGACGTTGTCATGGAATTCAATCCAGATAGGCCAGACCTATACTCCATACAGGGCGTAAGCAGGGCCATAAGGACATACGAAGGACTGGAGCACTTCATCCCCCAGAATATAAGGGAAGAGGTCTTTGAGGTGATCTCCAATCCACCATCCTACAGGCCTTATTTTTCCGTGGGGATTGTACGTGGTGCAAGGGTAAGGAACTTCATAAAGGAGATAATAGATTTCCAGGAGAAGATCCATCTTTCCATAGGAAGGAACAGGAAGCTGTCTTCAATAGGACTCCACGACCTCAAGAAGGTTAAATTTCCAATTACGTATGCAGAAGTGACAAGGGACAGGATGTTCATTCCGCTCGGTGAGAAGGTGGAAGTGCAGATAAGCGATTTCATGAAGAGCAACCAGAAGGCGCTGGAATACGGTGACCTGGTCCCCGACAAGATACCGGGCCTCATTGATTCTGATGGGCGCATATTCTCCCTGCCGCCAATACTCAACTCTTCGATAACCACAGTTACGGAAGATACTGAGGACATACTGGTGGACGTTGAGGGGACAAGCAAGAATGCAGTTGACAGGACAATGATCCTAATGTTAACAGCACTCTCCTACCCTTCAGGAACCATTTCCACACTGAAGATGAATGGGAAGATCGTTCCAGAAATAGAGTATCAGGAGAGGAACGTCTCAAGGCAGTCCATGAGGAAGATGCTTGGATATGACCTTTCAGAGCTGGAGATTCATTCATCATTGGACAGGATGGGTTACGGTTTTAACGGGCAAAGCGTTGTTATACCGCTGTACAGGACGGACATAATAGCGGACATTGATGTAATAGAAGATATTTTCAAGGGGCTGGGCTACGATAGGGTACAGAGGAGGAGGGAAGGTTTTGTAAGCTACGGGAAGGCTGACCCATTGAGGTCCATAGAAAGCAAGCTCAGGCATCTTTTGGTTGGTTATGACCTGAACGAGAGCGTCAGCAGCGTCCTCGTGAACAAGAGGTACATCGCCACATACGGATTCAACGATGAAGGTATGGAAATAATGAACCCCGTCAGTCAGGAGCAGGACATGGTCAGGACGAGGATGTCCCCCTCGCTCATGCAGACGTTCATGAACAACTTCCGCAACCCCTACCCTCAAAGGATATACGAGATTGGGAGCGTATTTGTGGAAGGGAAGGAGAAGGACGTTCTGGGTATTGGAATAGCGGACAGGACTGCTTCATTCTCAGAGATCAAGGGCATTTTCGTCGGCGTTCTAGAGGACCTGGGGGTAGAGAAATATGAGATTATAAGGGACGAGCAGGCGATGTATGCACCTGGAAGGGTGGCAGGAATCAAGATTGGAGAGAGGAAGATAGGATTCTTCGGTGAGGTCCACCCCAGAATTTTGAGGAACGTGGGAATGAAGATGCCAGTAGTTATGGGCGAGCTGGACATACAAGAGGTCATGTCGTGATACCTGAAAGAATTCCAACCGTACCAGATTCAAAGGAGATAATAGAGAGGAGCTTCAAGGGAGTTAACAAGGTACAGAACATTTACCTTCCAAGCTTCCTGAACAAGCTCAAGTCCGTTTCCATACAGAAGATAAAGCTGATGGAGGCTACAGCTAAGAAGGCACTGGGTAGGGTGTACGACGGTTTCCCAAAATTCGATGACCTGGACAGGTTCGAGAGGGACGTCCTGTTCATAATGGTCAACGGCAGGGAGTACGAAAGGTCACTCAACAATCTCAAATGGGCAAGGACAAAGATAACGGAACTTGCAACAAATTCCATAAGGGGGATAAAGAAGGCGCCCAACATGACAGTTATAGCAAGATTCAGGTCCTCCTTCTACGGTAGATTTTCGTCCATCATAGAGGACATGGACGAATCACTCTCATTCCTCAGGGAGGCAAGGGAGGCGCTGAAGAAGGTGCCGCAGGTGAGCAGGGAGATGAAGATAATCATAATAGCAGGCTTCCCGAACGTTGGGAAGTCTTCACTCATATCCAAGCTCACAAACCTCACACCTGAAATTGCTGATTACCCCTTCACTACAAAGAGCATTAACGTGGGTATGATGAAGATGGGAGCAAGCATATATGAGGTGCTTGACGTCCCCGGTCTCCTGAACAGGAAGAATCACAATACCATTGAGCGAGTTGCACTTGCTGCTATAGAGAACATAGGGAATCTTGTGGTGTGCATGATGGACCCGACAGAGGAGTGCGGCTACAGGCTGGAAGAACAGCAGAAGCTCTGTGATTCCCTGAAGGACCTAGGGAAGAATGTCCTCATAGTTGAAAACAAGATTGACGCTGAAAGAACGGACAGCGACAACATAAAGATTTCATGTGCAACAGGAGAGGGGATAGAAGAACTGAAGAAGAAGATGGAGGAGAACATACGTGAGAGAAAAGATAAAGGCAATAGCGTGTTTCAACGCATTTGAGCACGACGGGAAAGCAGATTTCAATTCAGTTGTTTCCAAGACGGTTGGCCTTTTCCCGCAGGAACGCAAGAACCTCAAGTCCCTCATTCCGGTCATAAGGGAAGTGGTGGATGAGGTAAATTCCCTCACTAAGGAGGAGATGAGAAACATTATCCAGAGGGACTACCCCGAGCTGCTGGTAACGACACAGAAGGAAGAGGAGAAGAAGCTCCCTGATCTTCCCGATGTCGGGAAGGATGGTGTGGTCATGAGACTTGCCCCCTCGCCGTCAGGACCCCTCCACATCGGCCATGCGAGGATGTCCATCCTGAACGACGAATACTTCAGGAGGTATGGGGGGAAGCTGATACTCAGGATAGAAGACACAAATCCCGCGAACATCGAGCCTGAAGCATACCAGATGATACAGGACGACCTCAGGTGGCTGGATGTGAATTTCACTGATCTTGTCATACAATCGAAGAGATTCAGCATCTATTACGATGAGATGGAAAAGCTCATAGAGATGGGCAAGGCGTACGTTGCTACCACGCCCACAGAAGAGTTCAAGGCGAAGAAGCAGACGGGAGTGCCAATAAGGGAGAGGGATGAGAGCCCTGAGGAGAATCTTGAGAGATGGGAGAAGATGGTTGCGGGGGAGTATGAGAAGGGGGAGGTTTATGCTGTTGTGAAAACTGACCTGAATCACCCCAACCCGGCGATAAGGGACTTCATAGCCTTCAGGATTGTTGATGCACCACACCCTCTTGAGGGGGACAGGTACAAGGCATACCCCATGATGAATTTCTCCGTTGCAGTTGACGACCACTATCTTGGGCTAACCCATGTGATAAGAGGCAAGGACCATACCGCTAATACTGAGAAGCAGAAGTACATTTTCAGCTACAGGAACTGGAAGATACCTTTCTACCTTCACTATGGCAAGGTTTCCATTGAGCATGCCATTCTCAAAACATCCCTGATCAAGAAGGGCATAAGGAATGGTGAATACTCAGGATGGGACGATCCAAAGCTTGGGACGTTGCTGGCGCTGAAGAAGAGGGGTTTCGATCCGCTTGCCATAAGGAAATATTACATTGAGTCAGGGATTGGAAGCGTTGACACAACTTTCTCCTGGGAGATATTTTATTCATTCAACAGGAAGATCATTGACGGAAGGTCCCCAAGGCACTTCTTCATTAACGATCCCGTTTACCTGGAATTCGATTTCGACGGAGCGCTGACTGCTGACATTCCTCTGTTCCCACAGGCAGGTAAATCTGATGACAAGAAGATGAGGCATTACGAAGTCCGCAGGGGGGAGATAGTCTTAGCTTCACAAGATTTCCAGAAATACAACGGTGAACTCGTGCGACTGAAGGACCTCGGTTACTTCAAGATAGATGGTGAGAGAATAGAATACCTGGGGGAAAGCATAAACGAGGACATACAGAAATGGAACCCCAATCGCCCCCTTGGCAAGGTTCCAATTATCCACTGGCTTTCCGGGAACGGAATACATTTCAAGATCCTCAAGCCGGATGGCTCGACTGACATCGGCCTGCTCGAGAAGGATGCGCT
>JAJYRY010000109.1 GCA_021793855.1 Thermoplasmata archaeon | reverse complement strand
TCTCTTACAAGCTCCCCCCTGTTCGAATTGTAAAGCGCAATGATAGCATTTCTTGAAAGTCCTTGATATGTTGTCCTTTTAATCGCACTCTTGCCGTAATTCTCATCAAATGTTTCCTTGTCCATGAATGCTAGATCCTCGAGTTTTAGCTTGTTTGAAAACAAATCCCGCTTCACCTCAGGTACACTTGATTCCTTTCCCCTTTTGTTCCATGGACAGACATCGTTACAAATATCACACCCAAAAATCATGTCTCCCATGTGATAGGATATGCCGGGAGGGATGACCCCCCTATTCTCTATTGTCTGGTAAGAAATGCAAAGATTTGAATTAATTGTCCTATCTGAGTTTATTGCACCCGTAGGACAACTTTCAATGCATCTAGTGCAGTTTCCACAAAGATCGGCCTGGGGGACGGGCGGAGAATCCAGCGCGACATCAGTTACAGCGATTCCCAGGAATGTGAATGATCCCATGCTGGGATAAATGAACATTGAATTCTTCCCTATCCAGCCAGTGATCGATCCCGCTGCCAGGCTTCTTTCGCTGACAGGACCGGTATCAACGTATGTCCTGTACTGTTTCCTGAAAAGACCGTTCTCTACCATGAATTTTTCTATGATCTTGGGAAAGAATCGATGATAATCCTCAAAGCCTGCATATTTTGCTATCCTTCCGTAACCCTCCTTCGAAGGAACTTCCGTTTTATAGTTGAGCAGGAATACGATGATTGACCGGGAATCATTCATCAGGAGTGAAGGATCGGCACGCTTCCTTATCCCATCTTCCGCAGACAGGTAGGACATAGACCCCTGAAACCCCATTCTCAGCCACGATTCAAAAATTCCCATGTTGTTTATCTTGACCCTAATTGATGAGTATCTCAGGTCTGAAGGAGCTGATATTTCCTGGTCAAGTAACACACTGAGCCATGAAAATTGAACTTTAAATCTTACCTATCTATTTATTGCAGTTGAATATTCTTGGAGGTGGATATAGGAAAGGTCGGGATTAATGAAATAAGGAGGATTCTCAGGAGGAACAAGGATTCCATATTATGGAGCAATGTTATTGGGTCTGATTTTTCCTTCCTGAAGAGTGGGTCGACAAATTTGATATTCAAGATTGAGCCAATGGTGTTCTATAAACACATGACCGTACAGGAAAATGCATTCCTCTCAGTCACGTATCCGCTCAATGACTTTCTGACATCGGGTACATGGCCTTCATTCGCAATGATAGACTTCGAAAGGCCCTCAAAATCCGGCGAAGAGTTCTACGACTACGTGGATGGCATTTTAGATAACCTGAGGCAAAGGAATATTAAGGTAGCATCAGGGCACACGGGAAGCTACGGTAACATTGACTATGGTGTTGCCGGTACCATGGCCCTTCTAGGGCTCAGGAGACCAATATTCAGTTTCAGAAGGGTAGACGAAGATGATTCCTATTATTTCATAGGTTCGATAGGTAATGAACTGTCGTTCTTCAAGCACAGGGGTGATGAAGGAAGCCACGTCAGTGCATCGGAATTATCAGTGGAAAGTTACGTAAAGGAATTGATCAGAATCAGGGCCATAGTCCACTATATCCACGACGTATCTGAGGGGGGCTTGATGAGGGCACTGGAGGAGATCTCAGACCTGGTAAAATCAGGTTTTAACGTAAGTTCAGAGGACCTTCTAAAGGTATCTGCAAAAGGAGTAGAGGAGTATGGTGCGGGATTATTCTCCGCTAGCTCTTCAGGCTCTCTAGTAGTGAGCGTGAGTTCAGGAGGGAAGGAAGAGTTCGAGAGGGTGATGCATAGGAAATCGGTACCTATATTCAAGATAGGGAGGAGGAAGAGGGGGATAACACTGGATGGGAAAAGGGCGAGTGGCAGGGACGGCATTCTAGATTTCCTCTCTTAGGGGCAGGGAATCCGAAACGCGAGGATGAATTTTCGTTCGATGATACAATACTAGACACCAACTAATTTATATTAACATTTAATGAACGAACAGTGAAAATAAACGGATACGAACTGATGCTTGCAAGTGATGGAACGTTCAAATTGGACGGTGGCGCTATGTTCGGTGTTGTACCTAAACCCGTCTGGGAGAAGTATTTCAAATCTGACGTTAACAACAAGATAACGCTAGCTACAAACGTCCTTGTAATTCGAAAGGACAAGAACGTTGCACTGGTAGACCTGGGGATGGGAGACAAGTTCGACAGTAAGCTAGAAAGAATATATGAGATCAATCGAACGAAGACGCTCCTGCAGGACCTTTCTGAAAAAGGGATAGGTAGGGAAGACGTAACACACATACTCATCACGCACGGCCACCTTGACCACACCGGATGGGCAACTTTTAACAGGCAAGGAACCATAGAACCAACTTTTCCAAATGCAAGATATTTCATTCAGGAGGAAACACTCAAAGAAATAAGGGAGCCTAACCAGAAGACTAGACCAAATTACAACTATCTCAATTTCGAGAATCTTGACAGTCACCTTGAGCTCCTGAATGGAGACGAAGAAGTATTCCCGGGGGTAGAACTTGTGAAGTCCGGCGGGCATACAAAAGGTCACCAGATAGTTATTTTAAGGATCGGCAACAATACTTTTACATACTTCGGGGACCTCATTCCTACCTCAGCTCACATAAAACCTGCGTACGTAATGGCATACGACCTGTACCCAATGGATACATTTTCCAAGAAAATAGACCTGCTGCAGAAAGCATTTGATGAAAGATGGACGCTCTTCTTCGAGCACGACCCCGTAATGCCTGCTGCAAAGATCACGGATATAGAGAAATACAGCCTTGGTCCTGTATCAATCTAGAAGTCTGTTCCACCCTTCTTTAGTATCTCCCGCGATATTATTACCCTCTGGATTTCATTGGTTCCTTCATATATCTGGGTAATCTTTGCTTCCCTGAATCTCCTTTCGGTCGGGAATTCATCACTGAAGGCATGGTACCCTAGCAGTCCTACAGCCTCCTCAGTAATCTTCACCGCAGCATCTCCTGCTTGAAGTTTTGAGAGTGAACTCAGGAGAGTCGTATCCCTTCCCGCAACGGCATATTCAATTGATTCGTAATATTTAGCCACAGAAGAGTGCAGGAGATTGACCATGTCCGCAAGCCTGAAAGACATCCCCTCCCTCTGGGCCCCCTTCTGCTGCATCTGGAATCTTATAACGTCCCCTATGGCACCTTCAGAAATGCCTATTGCTTGAGAGGCTATGCCAATCCTCCCCACATTCAGCGTATCCATCTCAATCTTGAATCCCTCGTTGAATCTACCTACTATTTGTTCCTCCCCAACTTCCACATTGTCAAGCAAGACCTCAGTGGTGCTTGTTCCCCTTATCCCCATTTTCTTGAACTCCTTCCCGATGGAAAGACCGCTCATCTCCTTGTCCAGGGCAAAGAGAGTAATTCCGTGATGCCTCTTCTCCTTGTCTGTTACCGCAGATGCAAGGAAAAACTCAGCTTCTGCTCCATTTGTTATGAACGTCTTTCCGCCATTTATTATGAATCTGTTGCCCTTTCTTGTTGCAGTCGTCTTTATGGCTGCAGCATCGGATCCAGCACCCGGTTCGGTTATTGCAAGCGCTCCTATTGTTCCCTTCGCAACTCTAGAGAGGTACTTCCTCTTCAGTTCCTCATTGCCATACTTCAGTATAGGTTCACCGAACAGGGAAACTGTTACGTCTGGAATCAGTGAAGTGGATGCGCATTCCCTCGAGATTATCCTGATGCTTTCCATGAGTGTTCCCAGGGAAAGGCCCAAACCGCCATATTCACGCGGGATGTAAATTGCAAAAACGCCTATTTTGCCCATCTCCTTGACAAGATCTACGGGGAAAGAGGAAGTCTCATCCACTTCCGACGCTCTCTTCCTGACTTTTGAAGTGGCAAATTCCTCGACATCTTTCAATTTCTCTTTATCATTAACTCCGAGATTCATTTGCTTCCGTTATGATATGTTGAAAATTAATCTTCTCTCACAGGCAAAATCTGACAAAAGTCTTATATTTGTCTTATGTATATATTAAAGAATGAGTGAAATAATGTCTGAAAAATTGAACAGCAACGTGACAGACAACTTCAGGAATAGGTTATATGCCAACGGGA
>JAJYRY010000108.1 GCA_021793855.1 Thermoplasmata archaeon | reverse complement strand
AAAATAAGTTTTATTATCGATAGCGCTATCATGCTGTGTGGTTGATCCCGCGACGAGTTATTTTTCATGCAGCGATAAGGAGAGGGCGATTTTCGAGGCTGGAGTCAAGCTGGGTTCCATTTACCACCAGTACACAGGTATACCAATAAACGACAGCAACGTCGAATTCCTGGAAAGGGCAATAGAGAAGGCAGTTTCGGCACAGCCCTTCGTTACAAAGGTGAATGTGAACATAGACAGGAGGAAGGTTGGCAGGTCGAGACCTGCATACAAGTACAAGACACTCCTCGGTGACATGATGGACGTGAAGATCAACATAAAGTATGGAAAGGCGCTGGTTGAGGGCAGGATGGCCTGGGTGTCTTCCATGAAATACCCGCTGATGAGGTTCAAGGTGCTCAAGGAATGAAGGTTAAGATATCGCTGGCAGGAATGCCGGGAGTAGGCAAGACACAGACCCTCCTGAAGACTATTGACATTCTGGAGAAGGAGGGGAATGTTGTGGGTGGAATACTGACGGAGAAGGTAATGGATGGGAAGGAGGCGGTAGGCCTCAAGGTGCTAGACTGGCACAGCAAGACGTCGATAATTTTTGCTCACAAGAGCATAAACTCAAGGATAAGGATAGGGAAGTTCGGCGTTGACCTGAAGGCGTTCGACCAGGTTGCTATACCTGCAATAGAATGGGCGAGGGAGAATGCGGATGTGATAGTCATAGACGAGGTCGGCAAGATAGAGCAGGAGAGCAAGGCGTATACGGAAATGGTGAAGGAAGTGCTGGAACTGGACAAGATGATGATACTCACGCTCCACAAGAAAGGCCGTAACCCGCTTCTCCAGGAAGTGAAGAAGAGGGATGACGTGAGGAGCCTAGAGGTGACGCAGATCAACAGGACGCTCCTCCCTTACAAGATAGCGCAGCTCCTCAAGGGAGAGGAATCTTGATTGTCCGGGAAGGAGCAGTAGAGATAGAGACAATTTCATCATTTGAGAAGGGACCGGGGAGTATTTCACCGGGTTTTTACAACAGGTCAATGGAAGCATCCAGGGATTTCTCCGTAGCACTTCTAAAAACAATGAAACCGGGCATAGCACTTGATTCAATGGCAGGAACAGGCATAAGGGGGTTGAGGATAGCAAAAGAATCGGGATGGAAAGTGGTGCTGAACGACAGGGACCCCAGAAACACGGAGATACAGAAGAGGAATTCAAAGTTGAATGCAGTTGACGTTGAGATTATGGGTGATGACTATTTCTGTGCAGTATCGTCTAGAAAATGGGATTATATCGATGTGGATCCCTTCGGAACCCCTTCAGGGTTGCTTGAAGCTGCAATAATGAACCTGAAGAACAACGGCATCATAGGCATTACGATGACAGATACCGCTAACCTCGAGGGGAAGTCGCTGGATAAGGGCATGAGGATCTACGGTTCGAGGTCCATTCACGGCATCTACTCAAGGGAGATATCAACCAGGATATTCGTGAAGTACGTGATGGAAAGGGGGGCTTCCCTGGGCAGGGCAGGAAAGTCTCTTCTTGCGATAAGGGAAGGGCACTTCATTAGGGTGTTCGTGAGATTCAGGAAGGGGAACAAAGTTGCAGATGAGTCGCTGAATGAGATAAGGAATGTGGATGTTGAAGGGGAGACCGCCGGCCCCCTTTACGTGGGCAAGCTGTATGACACCGAACTCATCACAAAGATGGAAGATTTCCCATTCTCCGAGAATTCGAGGAGACTTTTCGCAAACTTCAGGAACGAGGACCTCATGTTCCTTTTCTTCACAAATTCAAGCGACAAGAGGGAAATAAGGAAGTCAGCTATAATAGAAAAACTGAAGGATAAGGGTTATAAAGCCGGTGGCACGAATTTCAACGATAAAGGCATCAAGTCAGACTGTGGTATAGACGAGTATACAAAAATCTTGAAATCTCTATAAAAAAGCTATATTTAAAAGAACTTATTTAATGGTTGGTTCTTCGGTTCTAGGCATGAAAGGATATCTCGCCCTGATGAGACCTGTTAATGCTGTGATGGCGTCATTTGGTACCGTTATAGGGGGCGTAATTGCAGTCGAGAGCTTCAGAGGACTACTGTACCCCCGTCTCTACCTCGCAATGGCCGTCGTCTTCCTCATACTTCTCGGCGGGAACATCCTGAACGATTATTTTGATGCTGACATAGACAAGATAAACCACCCGAACAGGCCCATACCGTCGGGGCAGGTGTCGAGGAATTCTGCAAAATACCTGGCTATAGCACTTTTCATAGCAGGACTGGTCCTTTCCATATTCACGCTCAACATTCTCCAGTTCATCGTAGCTGCACTCGCTATCTTCCTCCTTGCAACGTATGAGTGGAAGACGAAGGCCTGGGGGCTTGCTGGTAATATAATCATCTCTTCACTTGTTGGGCTTGTGTTTGTCTACGGGAGCATGTCGATAAAGCTGACTTACGTTGTTATAATCCTCTCCCTCATGGCATTCCTTGCAAATCTTGCGAGGGAGATTGTGAAGGACGTCGAAGACGTTTCTGGTGACATAAACAGGACGACACTCCCGAAGAAGATAGGGAAGGGGCTGAGCCTTGTGACAGCAGCAATCTTCATAATCATTGCTGTTTCACTCACTCCTATACCGTATGTTTTCTTCAAATGGAATGGGTTTTATGCGTTCACCGTAGCACTTTCCGATCTCACATTCCTCATATCGGTTGCATACTTCTTCAGCGACCAGACAAAGGGGCAAAATCTGATAAAGGTTGGAATGATGCTGGGCCTCGTGGCCTTCCTGGTAGGTAGTATTATATGATCCTCGAGAACATAAAATATGGCAGGATAAGGCATCTTACTCTCCTGGACCCGGAGAAGAATGGGCCTGATAACGTGAAGGGCGTTATAGAATTCATAAACGATTCGGGAAGCGATGGAATAATGGTCGGAGGGTCAACAAACACAGACCAGAAGTCTGTAGATGAACTGGTTGTTGCGATCAAGAGGTCAACCAAAAAGCCAGTCATACTCTTCCCTTCAAGCCCAGAGGCACTCTCACCGCACGCTGACGGCATATTCTACCTCAGTCTCCTGAATTCATCATCCCTGAAATACGTGGTTGGTTACCAGGTGCAGTCGGCGAGGCTTCTCAAGCAGACGAAGATGGAGGTCATTTCGGTTGCTTATCTCGTCTTCGAGCCGGGAATGACTGTGGGGAAGGTCGGGAGTGCGAAGCTGATAGGAAGGGAGGATGTTTCGACTGCACTCGATTATGCTACAGCAGCTGAGCTCATGGGCTTCCAGGCAATATACCTTGAGGCTGGCTCAGGCGCACCGGTGAGCATAGATCCGGGAGTCGTGAAAGCAGTGTGCAAAGACATGACAATACCTGTGATAGTAGGCGGAGGGATAAGGGACCCTGCCACTGCAAGAAAGATGCTTGATTCCGGCGCGGCAGCAGTTGTCACTGGAACGGTGGCTGAAAGCGATCCAGCAGTGCTGGGAAAGATTGTAAGCGCTATAAAGAGCTAGGATTCTGATTCTATCTTCTGCAGGTTGATCTTCGCCTTGTTGTTTGATGGGTCAAGGGAAAGGGCCTTCTCAAAGTCTGCAACTGCAGTTGCATTGTCCCCCTTGGACATGTATGCGAGCCCCCTGTTGACGTAGTAATCTGCATTCTGTGGATTGAGCCTTATGGACTGGTCGTAGTTCTTTATAGCGTCGTCATACTCCTTTAGGTAGAAGTAGGCATTCCCCAGGTTCACGAAACCGTCAAGGTACAGCTCGTCCATCGCAACGCACTTCCTTAGATTCTCAACGGCCTTCCTGTAGTCCCCCCTCTCAAGGTAAACGCTACCTACGTTGAAATAGAGTTCCTGGTCCTCCTTCCCTTCCTTTATCAACTCGTCAAATATCTCAAGAGCCTTGTCATATTTTCCTGAATGGAAGAACGTCACTGCCAGGTTGAATCTTGTTTCGTAATCGCCCTTGTCCAGTTCAAGAGCCTTCTGGAAGTTGTCTATCGCCTCCTTGTACTTCTTGAGGGACAGGTACCTTGATCCCCTCTCGAAGTAAATCTCGGCACTTACTGCCCTCTCGACCTTCTCGTTCTCTTCCTTGTTTTCCTTAGTTACTCTAAAGTCCATTGCAACTTGGAAATAAAGGAGGAAATAAAATATTTGTCAAAAATTTCAGGACATTTCGCCTAGTACCTGCTTCACCTTTGTCGAGAATTCGCTTATGTCCT
>JAJYRY010000107.1 GCA_021793855.1 Thermoplasmata archaeon | reverse complement strand
GATTTAGGGTCTGTTCCCGCAGGGGTTCGCCGGTTCGAATCCGGCCCTCCGCATGCTGAATTAAATATTACTTCCTCATGATTAAAAAAGAATTAACTATGCTGTTAGATAGAAAATGGCAACATAAATGACAATCTCAATAGTCAAGGTCGACCTTCTTCGATTCATTTTTTAATCAACAGATTTCATGTTGAATATTCCACTTCTCCTCTTCTTGAATTCAACAACTAAGAGCTTCAGAACAGTTTAAATATCCACGTTCTGTATCGCAAATAATGTCTGTGGATAATGAATTAGAAGAAGCAATAGCATCATCTAGAAAAAAGTCAGATGATGGTTCATTCGTGGTATACAATCTCACGAAAGGGATAAATTTTTCAGATCCAAGAAAGGTTGCCGAAGCACTTGCCACCGTCTTTTTCGAAAAGGACGCAATCAACTGGTTCAAAACAACCGGGAGTCATATAGAGTTCAATCCAACATATAAGGTCAAGATACTTCTTGCTGAAGAACACAACAAGCTCCTGTCTGAAACTGTAGACGATTTCCTTTCAGACCTGAAGAAGGACGAAATCAATAGGAAATTTTCCAACCAGATTAAGGGAATATCTTCTAACGAGGAGAAGCTACAGTCTGCAGTTGGTTTGGCTGCAATAGGTTCATTCTTCAACAAGCCCTTCCAGAAGAAGGATGATAAGATAGAAATTGAAGACCAGCTGTTTACGGAGATGCTAGGTGTACTCGAGATTAGGACGCCTACCGACGTTGACCTGATGGACTGGGACAACCTCCCTATCTAGTTAATTGTTTATATTCTGACTACTTTCGAGCTTTGCGTTTATGATGAAAACATGCCGAAACGTCTTCCATTTGAAATATTTCATGAAATCTTTCTTCGTGAGTCCAAAACTGGTTTGAACGAAATTACAAGCAACAGTTGAAGCCGTATGGTCTATTCATTAACTAAAGAATGAAATAAATAAAAAGGAATAAAAATCGATTCCAACTCTTTTGGCCCTATGTGGTCGTATCCTCTATTCCCTTGAAGTATTTGCTTCCCCTGACTCCAGAGCTGACACCTATGAAGTAGAATATTACCGTTACTATGATGAAAATGATGGTGTCGTAAGGGAACGGTATCAAGTTTGTTCCTCCAAATGATGTGCTGCTGAAGTGCGAATATATTATCACGAACACAAGGAATACCGGCAGATATAATCCGTAGACGTAACCCTTGCCACTCACCTTGTTATGTCTGTTATAGAGTATTACAAGAAGGACACCAGCAAGGTCAAGCGGTACTACCAGCTCTATTGCCGAAAATCCAGACCAGAATACCATGAGGTTTGTGACAATGAATGCTATCGGTGCAAGAATTGAGGCGGCTGGAAGCTTAAAAGGCCTCTTCACATTTGGTGCCGTTTTCCTGAATACTGCGAGGCTTATCGCCCCAGGAGCATATGAAATGAGGAATGCGTCGACCATCAAGCCTATAATGGTTGCAAGAGACCTGCCAAGTGCCACCAGTATAAGTGAAACTACGACAACAAGAATCACAGAGTATACTGGAACTCCACGGTGGCTCACGTACCCTATAAACTTGGGGAAATAATTATCTTCTTTTCCAAGAATCTGCCCGACTCTAGCGGCTCCACCGTAGTATATGATACCATCTTTGAAGGTTGCTATCAGTGCAACCACTATTGATACTATAACTATCGCAGGAAGGGCGAGTGCCTGTGCCTCTGATGCGAACGGAGACCCATTACCGTAGAATGCACCCCAGTTCGTCACGCCAAGTGCAGTAAAGTTCGCTGCACCCACGAACACGAATGCAAGTACTGCATAGATTATTCCAGAAATTACGATTGAAAGCACTACTGCGAGAGGTATGCTCCTGCCAGGATTTTTCACCTCTTCAGCGTAATCTATGGGCTGCCTAAATCCTCCATAACCGAAAACAGTGAATGTGATTGCTGTGAAGAAACCTACTGCTCCGAAAGGCGCTAGCCCTCCATAAGCTCGTGAAGTAAAGTTCCCGGGATGGAAGAATAATCCTAGGCCAATTATTACTACACCTGCAAGTACGACAGTCAAAACAGTCAACCAGTTGTTTATTGCGCCCATGTGCTTGATCCTCAGCATGTTGATGAGGAAAACTGCTATCAAAACAACCTCAGAAGCAATTATTCCTGAAGTCGTTAGCAACCCGTTTACGTAGAGTGACGGAAAATAGAAACTTGCATATTCAACTACCGCAAACACAATTACCGGCGAAACAAGCAAGTAGCCTACGAATGATGACCATCCGTTTATTGCACCTACCAGAGGTCCATTGCTTCTTGACGGGTAATGTGCAATTCCGCCTGCCCTCGGCCAGGTAGTACCTAGTTCCGCATATACCAGACCTACGGGAATCAGCATAGCCATTGCAGCGAACCAAGACAGAATTCCGAGCGGTCCAGCGAATGCGACCGTATATACCGGCGCATAGGCTATTGCTGGACCTAGGATGGCGCCAAGAGCGAGAAAAACTACGCTCCAGGTACCAAGATCCTTCTTATAGCCTCTTCCTGTAGCCACGTTTTCACTTTTTTCTACGTGACCAGCTTCCAGATCTTGTCCTCCCATTTTTTTACACCTTCTTTTAATTCTAATAAATAGAATTAATTCACATAAAATTAGGTCTATTTATACTTATTTGTTAGTGTAAACTTCACCAAAGTACATAAAACTAAACTCATCTGTCACTTTAGGAAGTATCATAACTGTCAGTAGCTTCAAAATCATTTTAAATGGGATAATATATCCCGCATCATAAATGGTGAACGAATCTACCAGTTTCAAGAATATGCTTTCCAAGAGACCATTGATATTTACTGCGATACCCTTGAGGGATAACAAGACAGGGGACGCTGTACACGACGAAAAGATACTCAGAAACCTGAATGCTAGGAAGGAGGAGCTAGCCAGTGCTCTAAGTTCATTTAGCCGGTTGAATGCGATAAGCGTTCCTGAACTTGTCGAGGAAAATCATGAAGGGAAGCCAAGGTACAACAGTATATACACAAGAGCACTTGCACGGGGGACTGCAGATATACTGCACATTGATGCTATAGTGAACAAGGTGGTTGCACACATTGAAGATTATGAGAAATTTGTTGACTGGATCAAAGAAACTCATTCCCTAGGAATAAGCAACATGATATTTGTTGGTGGGAATACGAGACATCACAGATACCCTGGGCCAAGCGTCTCCGAAGCCAATGTCATAGCAAGAAGGCTTTGGACCCAGTTTCATCAGGAAGAAGTGACTATAGGCAATATCTCTCTTCCGGAAAGAAAGGATGAAGCAAAGAGAATGCTGTTCAAAACACTATCAGGGACGGAATTCTTCACGACACAGCTCCTATTCGACAGTGGACAGATGATAAATCTAATTTCTGAGTACAACAGGCAGTGCAAGGTGGCAGGAGTAAAACCTGCGACAATATTGTTCAGCTTTGGCCCAATAAGAAGCATTGCAGACCTGAACCTGTTGGACTTCCTAGCAGTTGAGCTTCCAGACAAGGCCAAGGACTTCATACTGGAAGGTAACGATGTCGTCGAATCATCAAAGCGATCTATAGTGAATTCTCTGAAAGTATACGGAGAAATCGTATCTTCAATGGAACGAAATGGAATAGAAGTCCCAATTGGAATTAATGTCGAACAACTTACTAAGTCAAATTTCAAGTCTGCGGTAGCGATGCTAGAGAATTTCGAGAAAGTGATAGATCTTCCACCTTCAGAAGTGAGCGAGCACTTGAAGAAAATTGATGGGGGTCAATAATTAGGTTGAGAAAAATAGCTGCCGGTCTAAATGATGGATAAAATATTTTATAGCAGACTCTCCCAGATATAATGCGCCTGATGACTTCCATTAACCTTAGATTCTGTTGGAACTAAGCTGTGCTGGCAATCTCTTCCTTCAGAATTTCATCTATCTTCGAGCCGAGCTCAGTCTTCTTTATAGATATCTTTAGGCTTGCTAGATTATCCTCCATTCTCGGATTTAAATTGTAACAGATTACCTTCTTTACCTTATTGTCAGTAAGGAGCTTCAGAACCCTCCCATGACCAGCTCGATCGTCCGATTCTTTGTTGTGTGGATTATCTTCCACTTTCCTAAAAATCTGCTTTCCGTTCTCAATATCCACTATAATGAAATTCTTCGACCTTCCGAAGTGTTCTGAAACAGTAACGCCATCATCTGTTGGGATCCCAATTATCAATATAGATCACCTATCAGGGTGTTATGTC
>JAJYRY010000106.1 GCA_021793855.1 Thermoplasmata archaeon | reverse complement strand
CTCAAGCTGGTGAAGGAAGCTCAGAAATTCATAGAGAGCAAATGGAAAGGTATACCTAGGGTACAATTCAGGAAAGAATTGGAAGAGCAATTCATTGAGTTCCTGCCTAAGCTTAGAGGTCTCCTCAGCAAGGGCAGAAGGAAGATACTAACATGGGATAACTCTGACGAGGCTGTTGGATTCTCGCTGAGTGAAGATGCAAGAAAATTCGTGACACTTGGACCCGCAACACCAGACATGCTTGTGAGAACAAAGAAGAATTACCTTTTTTCTGACGACATCTCCAGCATCGAGCCTCTTATAGATAAATTCGTGAAGAACTATGAGGAAGATTTCAGGAAATACGTACCTTCGGGAAAGGTTATGCATGACCCCTTCCCATCTGTCCTTGTCCTAAAGGGATATGGAATCATTGGGGTAGCCAGCACAAAGAAGGAAGCAGACATAATAAGGGATGAAGCAATACATTCATTCCGGGTAGCGTCTGCAGCTAGTGCTGTCGGCAATAATAGGTTTATAACAGATCAGCAGTGCTTCGACATGGAATACTGGCCGTTCCAAGAGGCAAAGTTGGCCAAGAAGAGAAGGAAGGAGCTAGAGGGTTTCGTTGGGCTAGTCACGGGAGCGGCGAGCGGAATAGGGAAAGTCACTTTCACAAGATTCGTTGATGAGGGCATAATGGCAATAGGGGGAGATATTGACCCGAGCATAGTTGACCTATCCAAGAAAATGGGAAAGGAAGGTTTTGGCATAAAATTCGACATATCTGATGAGGGGTCCGTTATCCGTGCATTTAAGGAGATCGTTAAAGAATTCGGGGGGATTGATGTTGTTTTCAACAATGCGGGTTTTTTGAAGCCTTCGCCTTTGGATGAGACAACAGTACAGGACCTGAAGAAGCACATAGACATCAATTCAATGGGCACGTTCATAGTGACAAGGGAAGCTTTCAAGATAATGAAGACTCAGGGTATTGGAGGTTCGTTTGTATTCAACATCACAAAGAACGTAACTAACCCCGGAGAAGGGATGATGTCTTACGGAACGTCCAAAGCATTCGCAGCACAGCTATCTCGATACGTTGCAATTGAAGGTGGAAAATTTGGGATAAGGAGCAATGTAGTCAATCCCGACAAGATATTCAGGGAATCAAAAATATGGGAAGGAGGCGTCTTAGAAAATAGGGCAAGGGCCAAAGGAATAACTCAGGAAGAATACAAGAAGAGCAATCTGTTACATGTTGAAGTACTCCCTGAACACGTTGCCAACGTAGTGGTAGACTTGGTGAAAGAGAGTATTTTTGGAGCGACCACTGGTACCATGATACCAATAGACGGCGGAATCAAGTAGGATACCGCAGTCTAGAAACGGAATTCATATAAACAGCCAATTCAAGTTTCAAGCGATGCCCGGAATTGAAGTGTGCAATTGCAATAATGAAGCAATAAATGTCAAGAAAAATATTTTAATCACTTTCATCTAAAAACATATGGAAAATGAACTTAGAATCGGCGATAAGGCCCCTGACTTTGAGCTACCACCCAGTAGCGGAAAAGGAAAACTGTCGGATCTTAAAGGGAAGGTCGTAGTAGTTTATTTCTATCCTAAGGACTTTACCCCGGGATGCACCACAGAGGCCTGCAATTTTAGGGACAATTTTGATGATTTCAAAAAAAGAGGAATCGAGGTTGTCGGTGTGAGCACGGATTCGGAAAACTCGCACAAAAAATTTGTTGAGAAATACGAACTACCGTTCCTCCTGGCACCGGACAGTTCCAAGGAGATATCCAAGAAATATAACGTGCTGGGCATGGGAACAGCAAAGAGGGTAACTTTCATAATTGACAAGGAAGGAAAGATTGCCTACATCTTTCCAAAGGTGAGCCCAAAGGAACACGCAAAAGAAGTTCTTGACAAGATTCTTGACCTGGGAATCTCTTCCTAAGGCTGTTTTCTTCTAAACAACCCTGTAGTGGTATTACTTATTTTCTTGCACCTGGTCGGTAGAGGGAACCGGGGGTTTTTGATCTCCCTTATTCCTTCTCTGTCTCGACATGGAAATTGCCCTTGCAAAGAATGCAAATGCAAGGAAGAAAAGGAATGTTATGAGCAGGTAATAAAGTATGAGACTCTCGGATAGAAGCAAGACCACCATAGCTCCAGAGATCAGGATTGGCCCGAGGAATTCTAGTGGCTGGGCGACTGTGGTGTTGTTGTCCTTGACGTGAAGAGTCATCAAAACAACGTATGCGTGCTGGGACAGTTGTCCGGCATTCCAGGAATACGTGTAGTTGGATCCTGAGCTGGTGAATGTACCGTTAGTAGAGGCAACAGTAACATTTGTAAACAAGTCCCTAAGTACAAATTCAACGTTACTTGACACGTTATGGGAAGGTAGGCTGAAGTTGAAAACATAGTTTCCACTGTTATTGGAATAAGCGTAATGAACGTCATATGTGACGGACGATTCTGTAAATGTTGCTGTCGTCTGGTGGGGTGCTCCTGTCAGAGAAGTGGATATTCCCCCCATCGCCAGGAAAAAAGAAATGATTATTACCAAGAATCCGTAAAAGGCCCTGTCAGAGAATCTCCATGCCTTTGTGTAATGGAATATGACCACTAGGAGAACTGGGATAAGAAGGTACAAGAATGAGATATAAAATGAAAGATAGAGAAGGATGGATGATACGACAATGCCTATGACCATTCCGTAGAGACCGTATTTCCTCCTTTTCCCCGAGAGACCTCCCCACATTTACTTCGTGTAGATTAAATGAGTTAATTAATATTGTTGAAGCCCCTTGACGTATGTGGATTTCTCCGAAATAGGAGTTTCTGGATATTACTACCAACTACCCCCATCTGGAGGTAAGCTCAGGGAAAAGTCTGAGGATTTCTACGTAGAAGAGCAGTTTGACCGCCTCGAGAAGAAGGAGGATGGGAATGTCCTTGTGCTCAAGCTAAAGGCCAGGAACTGGGAGCACAACAGACTTATCAGGTTCGTTGCTCGCAGCAACCACGTTTCTCCGAACAGGATCTATTTTTCAGGAACAAAGGACAGGAGAAGCGTCAAGGTCCAATACCTGAGCATCCCGGGTGTGAAATACAGGGATTTTTCGTTGGAAGATGTGGAAATTCTGGAACATTTCTATCTCGATACCCCGCTGGCAGTGGGCACGCATTCAAGGAATCGTTTCGTAATTAAAGTCTCCAACTCTGACGAGAATACCTTGATCTCAAACTGCAGGGCGGTAAGCGAGGGTGGAGTCGTACCAAATTTCTACGGTCCCCAGCGTTTCGGATCAGCTAGGCCGGTGACGCACTTGGTTGGGAGAGAAATTGTTAAAGGGAACTATCAGGAAGCTGTTAGAACGTTCGTTGGGTATCCAGGCCAAGATAGATTCGCGGATATCAGAAGGGAATACTACAACAATCCTGACCCGGGTGAAGGACTGAAGAACTTCCCCGAGTCGCTCGATCTTGAGAGGGAAGTCATGAAATATCTCCTGACACATCCCGATGATTATTCAGGGGCAATCAAGGTTCTACCCCGGAACCTTGTTTCCATGTTTGTGCATGCATACCAAGGATACATGTTCAACAGGATATTGAGCAAGAGGCTGGAAATCAGCAAGTCGCTGATAATTGGGGATATCTACAGAAATGATGACGAATTCATAAAAGTCAACAGCATGAATATTGAAAGGATGAGCTCAATGTTTAATAGAGGAGTTGGATCTCCGACTGGTTTAGTTGTGGGCTATGATACCGCCCCACTGGAGGGAAAGATGGGGGAGATAGAGGGGGACGTCCTCAATCAGGAAGGCATCAGCCCGGTAAATTTCAAACTCCCATTCGGATTAGGCTCTAAGGGGGAGAGGAGGGATCTATTCCTGAGGTTCGAGAATATTCATTGCAGTGACTCTACCGTTGAGTTCTCCCTTCCCCCCGGAGGGTATGCAACTTCAGTTTTGAGGGAGATAATGAGGACAGAGGAAATGGCAAATTACTAGCTCCTCCGGAATACCGTGCCGCAACTATCGCACCTATAAACATCGTCATAAAAGAAGGTGACATTCTTGGAACCACATTTGGGGCAAACGACTGACGTTTTCCCTATATTTTGGTTACCCTGATAAATCTGTGGCGATGACGCTGGGGTTGTGGAGAAAGTAGTCGGTATTCTTCCATTCCTGCTCTGGAAAATCTTTACGATTTCAAGCAAGTAGAACAGAGATACTATGAGTCCCGCACCTAGGAAGATGAGTATGACAATTGAATAAAAATCTGTTGTTGCCACTGAAC
>JAJYRY010000105.1 GCA_021793855.1 Thermoplasmata archaeon | reverse complement strand
GGGGATCAATTCCCAGAACTCAACAATTCAGAAGATGGCTTATGGGTATCGCAACAAAGAACATCTCAAGACTGCGACATATTTCCACTGCGGGAATCTGGATATGGGGTTCTAAAACATGGGAATTAATATTCATCCCTAAAATATATGATGAACCCCTAAAATATTAAGCACATTTCGGTCACACCTTTAACACAGAGACATTAAAGTTGAAGTATACAGGAAATACATAAGTGTCACCAGTGTAATGATAGATTCCAGATTCAGCTATTGCTGCCACATGGATAAAGTAGACAAGGCTGAAGTTTCCAAAAATGCCAAAACTGTAAGAGAGGAGATACATCGTGTAATTTCCTTCCGAAATCGGACCTGTGATCGAAAGGGATTGATTTGATCCAGTATAATAGAGACTCACCGCCTCGATAATGTACGACATTGAATCTACCGGGAAATTCATGGATTGGGAAACCTTTGTGACAATTAATGGAATCCCCCTATATGTAAATCCTGTAACATTCCTTGCCATGTCTATACCCATCATCAGCCCCTCTGAGCTCCCAGCGACATTTACCGTTGCATTAACGATCGCTGAATCCGTCCGCGAGTGCAGTATGATGTATCCTCTGGTTTGACTGACTAGGGGAAAGTTCACTGGTTCGGTTTCAGACTGATAAGCACTGAAAGTCAATAAAAGAACCACAATGATTGACATCATTACGATTGGACTTCTCCTTCTCATTACTGTCACCCTTACCTAAATAAAAATATATTAAAGAAAGATTATATATTTTACTATCCCGTGCTGAAATAAATATAATTGGACGAGCTGTATAACGGACCATCGAAATTTCCTTTTGAGAAGCTCATACCCACTTCCTAGAAGAAACGGAGTTACTTCACCGCTGAAGGAAGAGAGATAGATGCAACCATGGATAAATCTCTCAGGGATCACAAACTACCCATGGAAAGCACCCCCGTCCTTCTTCTTCGCATATTCTTCAAGAACCTTTCCCTTGGTGGGTTCAAGCATACAATCCAGGCGTCTTAGAAGGGTAAAGGGTAGTATGATTCGCCCCATATTCTGACTGTTTATAATCTCCTCTCAATAATTCCGCAATGTTCCAAATATTGCTTACGATGTTGTTGCTGAGCATTGATACCCGTTTCAATATAAAGATGGCCTGATTTAAAATGGTGCATTTACAGAACTATACCTATAATTTGAATCACAAAGAAAGCTCAATACGTCACTGTTGCATTCGGGGTCAAGCCTAGGCGGTCTTAGAAATTTAAAAAGGCGCTTATCTTCTTAATCTCTCAATGACCGACCATGAAACGGTCGACATTTTGGGAAACCCAACATGGTTACTGAGCATTTCAGGCCTACGATGGTCTGTGATCCGGAGAAGGAGAACAGGCGTGGATGCGGGTACTGGTGAAAATTTTTAAGGTTTTATCCGACATGACTGCAATCTTTCAATTATTCGTTTCGAACCATTTATTTCCGTCTAGATTTTCTCCTAAGAGGAATTTCTTTGTTAGCTGATCGAGAGGGATTGGGCGCTCAGCAGGAATATATAATTGCACAGGAATTTCCAGTTTGGAGAGATACTTACAAAGGATTGGCCCCATTTCACTCCATTTCAGCCGACCAAGGCCACAGCCTAGTGCAGGAATTGCTAGAGACTTTATTCCTTCAATTACATAATTGTTTACTATCCATTCAAGACCTTCAATTATGCCTTCTTTTTTGGCAGGCGCACGCCAGTCATCCTTCGTTGCAAAGAGCAAAAACCAAGTCTGATTATTTGGTTCATCAATTTGGCTCGGAGAATCTGCTAATTGTGTGTCCAACGCTGCCTCTCTTTTATAGAGAACTGGGCGCCCTAATTTAAGCCTCTTACTCCTACAAGCGTCTTGATAATGAATGTAGACATCTGGAAACTGATACTTGGCCCTAGAAGCTAGCCCTTTTCCCATTACTCCCTTAGTGTTCACGCTAACAGTCAAGGTGTGCAAACCGGAAAAGAACATGTCTCCCCTTACTAGAGTAAGATATTTAGTCAACTTTTTCTCGTAGTCCGGACTGAAGAAAGTCCTAGGATCCACAATAACATGGAATTGTGATTGGGAGTTTTTTAGAAGTGATTCCACCTTTTCTTTAGAACTATCGCTGGGAACGAGAATTGATTGAATATGTTCAGGAGCATATCTTTCGGGTATGAGTATCTCCGCCATAATCCGTCTTTTAGAGCCGTCCTCTTCTTTCCAGTATTCCAGTCCGTCCACATCCCTAATTCTTTCCCATACTTCGTTTCGCTTGGAGATAGGATATATAGTAGTCCCGCTACTAGCAGCATTACCATCAGTTATAAGAGCACCAGGAGTTTCGTAAGCCGGACCCCTAAAGCAAACAATTACTGCGAGTTCTTCCAGATCAGGTTGTTTGGCCTGAATCATCCTCTTGACAACGTACATCATGGGATTTCTAGGCTGAAGGTACAGATTAGCATAATACCATAAAGACTTGTTGTCGGGTGTTTTTTTACCTTTACGTAAATTAACGACGTCTTTGTTATAAATAGCAGTGAATTTAATACCGCGTTTTTCGATTTCCTCGTGAGAAAGTATACCATTTTGGAGTATGGAAGGTATGTTATCAACATGGGTTATATAATACAAAAATCTATATCTAAAAGGTGGAGGCTGCCCTGGTTCAGCGTTCTTGAAAAGGTCAGATGACTGATCCGATATCATTCTCTTCATCAGTATGTTAGGATACATAATTCCGTAATAAAATTTCTCACAACTCCTTAGGTGCTGAAAGAGGTTAGACAGCCACAAGATTTCAGTAGATTTGCTATATAAAACCAGATTTTAGTACAACTATTTCATATGGTATCATTCATACTATGATTTGTTCATGCACCTTGAGACAAACTGAGAAAACAATTAAAGTGTGGGTTGATTCCATGCCTAGGAAATGAATGAAAGAAGATTCGCACCGGAAGAGAAGATGAAGATCGTACTGGAGGGGCTCGGTGGCACGATAGAGATATCAAAGCTGTGCAGGAAATACCAGATAACAACAACGATGTTCTATAGCTGGAAGAAGCAGCTTGAGAATTCCGCCATCGTATTCAACGACAAGAGGGGCAGGAAGCCCACTACAGAGAGGAAGAGAGAGGAACTCCAGCAAGAGGTCGCAAGGCTCAAGACACGATAGCAGAGATCACTACGGACGAAATGGCTGGGAATTCTTATATATACACGCATCCCCTAATGAAGTTGATATTCATGAGATATGAACTTGAGTCAGACATAAGACTTATGTGCCTCAAATCTCCCCATGGTCCACTATCTGCTGAACAGACATTTGACGTAGTGGAGAGCAAACTTGCTTCTCTGAAGAAAAGAAAGTTCTACGGATTATCGAAACTGGAAGGTAATGGCTTAACATATTTAGCGTGTGTGAAGATGGATGATGATGTGGCCGAAAACTAGGATTAGAAAAAGTAACCTTATTAAGGGGAAAATATGACCGGGAAAGGGTAACTGACTGGGCTAAACAAATAGATCAAATACCTGTTATCTTTGATAAGTTATCGGCAATTAATACAATCGATCCGGAAAGATACTTTGTGGAATTTTACAAGAGTTAGAAAGAACTTTTCTTAATGATTCCAACAAGGTGACTCACTTTCAATACGTGATTTTCTTTGTGAAATAAATCAAAAAATGAAATCCTGAAATGTGGCGAGTATGTCCAAGCCAACATTGTAAATGTTTGGCAGATAAACATTATTGCAATTGTATTTGTTTAGCTTGACTGGAACATGTGTTTAACGGGCTCTGGCACGGTCAGAACTTTCCGTTCGAGCCTGATCTTTGAGTGTTGATTCCCGGAAAACCAGTCAGGTGAATCGCTTACAAATACTGTAATGTGCCGGATATCACAGAACATAATTTGCAAAGGTACTGAAAAGAGGGGGAGACAGACCTGTGACAATCAATAGTTTCGATCAGAGCCCTAAAATACCAATTGAAGAGAGAAACTCAACGAAGCTATGCAAGTACAAATATCATTTAGAACGCGATTAAATGTTTTGTGATCCCGGATTGCTGTTTTCAATCATCCATCATGTTTTCCTCCCCGTCCCCTTCCCACTCTATCATGAATTTAACGGATTGCGGGGCAACGACTGCCATCTCCCTGGGTATCTGTATGCTCACCTGACCCACAGGCGTCCTGTACACGAACGTGTAGAGTTCCGCAACCCCGAAGCCTATGACCCTCTTCGCCTCTCCTTCGATCCTGC
>JAJYRY010000104.1 GCA_021793855.1 Thermoplasmata archaeon | reverse complement strand
CAATCTGTCTTGTGGGCGCCTCTAGAGAGGAGGGTAAAGTAGGGAATGTTATCTTGAAAAATCTCAAGAAAAATTATAAGGGCGAAATAATCCTCGTGCACCCATCTGCAGAACAGATTGAGGGTGTTAAGTGCTACAGATCCATCGAGTCAATTCCTCATAGCATTGACCTAGGAATAATTTCTCTCCCGTCTAAGAAGGCTGTGGAGGCTCTAACTTCCCTGGCCGAAAAGGGATGCAAGATATGCATACCTGTCGCCGGTGGTTTTGGTGAACAGGGAGATGAGGGGAAACAATTGGAATCAGAGATGAAGAGAATAGCTTCCAACTTTGGCACCCGAATAATTGGACCAAATTGCGTTGGAGTGATAATCCCCCGAACGGGTCTTAACACCGCCCTGACTACTGAGGAGAGGAGTAATTTTCCATCCGACGGTCCGATAGGATTCATTTCACAGAGTGGTGCACTCGGACTGCTAGCAATGGATGAGTTTTCGGATTCAGGAATCGGATTCTCTTCTTTCATCTCCCTGGGAAATGAAGTAGATGTTGACGAAACAGATATGCTCTCTGCAATGGGAGATGATGACAGAACAAAATCCATTGCTCTGTACCTAGAAAAGATATCCGAAATAGAAAAATTTCTGAGTGAGAGCAGAAATATTTCACAGAAGAAAGGTATAGTTGTCCTAAAGGGGGGGCAGACAGAGTCGGGCAGCAGGGCCACGTCGCTTCATACCGGTTCCCTCCTCAAGACCAGTTTTTCACTGAACGGAATTTTCCGGCAGAGCGGAATAATCCAGGCGAACAATGAGATTGAAATGATAGATTTTGCATCCGTCCTATCAACCGCGAAACCGGTTCGGGGAAAGCGAATTGCAGTGGTCTCGTCGGCTGGTGGAGTAGGAGTGATTTCAACAGATGCACTGGAGAATGAGGGTTTCAAGGTGAATCGTACCAGCAATGAACTAGCTGGAATAATAAAAACAAAAATCTCCCAACTGGGTTCCCCATTCAATCCTGTTGATATGACGGCTGAAGCAACGAACATTCAGTATGAAAATGTGATCAATGAGCTCGACAAGTCAGGTGAGTTTGATGCCATACTCGCATTTGTGCTCTTCCAGACTTTTGGAGTCACGGAAGACATAATAGAATTCTTGAGCAGATTCAACAAGGAAGCAAAGACATCCTTGGTGGTGGGAGTAATAGGAGGAGAGTACTCAAGAATAGCGATCAGGAAAATGAATGAGAACGGGATTGCAGCATTCCCCTCAGTTAGAAGGGCGGTTTCATCACTCGGAGCCCTGTACGAGAGATGGGAATTTCTCAGGAGGTTCGAAAAATGACAGTCGTACCAGAACTCGAGTTCAAGACCATGCTCAGCGACCTGAATTTCAAGATGCCAAGACGATTCCTGATCAATAGCCCTGAGGACTATTCCGGTTCTTTCCCAGCAGTGCTAAAGGTGAGTTCTGAAGCAATCACCCATAAGACCGAGGTAGGGGCGGTTATGGGCGACATCAAGACTATGGGAAATTTCAAGGAAACATACAAAGAGATGAAGAGAAAGTTTCCAGGTGAGACTATCTACGCAGAAGAGATGGCAAAGAAGGGAGTAGAGGTCATCATAGGACTCGTAAAAGACCAGCAATTTGGCAAGCTCCTTCTGTTTGGAATTGGTGGATTCTATTCCGAGTTGATAAGGGACGTCACTTTCAAGAGGATACCGATAGACCGGTTCGATAGCGAGGACCTACTAGAAGAACTGAAATTTGGGCGTGTTTTTGAAGGGTATAGGGGGCTAAAAGTGAACAGGGAAATATTGGTAGATTTGCTTCTGAAGATTTCAGACTTTGCTGTCAAGAAAGAATTCTCACAGATAGATTTCAATCCCGTATTCCTTTATGAGGATGGATACCTGATAATAGACGCCAAAATGATGATCTAGACTATCACATCCAGGAGCGAGCATCCGAGCTCTGAAGAACTATTCTACCTTCTCGGTTACCGTATTCCTCAATCGCTTTCTTGAATTCAGAGAAATTGTACGTTTTCCACACTCTGCTCTTGATATGATTTTCTGAGACAAGTCTCGCCAGTTCTCCGAGTTCCTTTCTGGTGCCTCCAGTCGAACCTATTATCGTTCTCTCACCCGTATATAGCTGGGCTAGGTTCAATTTGGTCTCGCGACCCGTTAGTGTTCCAAAAGTCACCAATCTTCCGTTTGTATCCAGATAGTCCATATACGGATCCCACGCATCAGAACCCAGGGAATTGACTATGACGTCAACTTTCTCCTTATTCCATTCTGTAGCACCAGTTTCAGCAACCCATCTCTTTCTAGAAACATAGAATACTCTGGCGCCCATCAATTTTCCGAGAACGAGTGCATACCAACCGGTATTCCCCGAACCTCCAACTACGAGCAGCCTTTCGCCACTTTTCAGACCGGATCGCTTAAGAGCATGATACGCAGTGAGTCCTCCCACTGGAAGTGAAACCGCGTCGTCAAAATTCATCGAGTCCGGAATGGGTATGAGTTGCTCTTCTCTTGCACCAAAAAATTCAGAGTATCCGCCGTTAGTGACAGCCCCTACAACCCCACCATTTCTGCAGATTTCCTCCAAACCGGCAGTGCATCTATCGCAAGTTCCATCAAAAATTTTCGAATATACCATAACTCTATCCCCGACCTTGAATTTTGAGCCCGAGGGAACATTCTCAACTACTCCAACTAATTCTGCACCTGGGATGTGAGGATAGGGCGATATCGTGTAATTAACCTTCCCAAGTATCACATTTATGTCAATAGGATTCAGACCTGCGCTGGTCACCCTTACCACTACTGGCTCTTTGGGATATTCCACTTCCTCAATATTGGTGTTTTGCAAACCACTCGGTTGTCTAATCAAGATAGCTTTCACAAGTTTTTATCGAATTGTACCTTATTACTTCTTTGATTTGTAAAGGGGAAAAAACGGATTGATCCGTTGAGTAAATTTCTGAGTTTAAAATATACCCAATATTCACCTTGCAGAAAGTTACTCAGAAAAACTTAAACCATAGAGGCATTGGCATTTCATGGTATTGGACGCGCAAGAAATTATAAAAATTTCAGACCAGAAGGACCTGAAATATTTTTATTTCCAGTTCACAGATATCCGCGGCACGCCAAAGTCTGTAATGCTCCCAAGGAACAGACTTGAAAAAATACTGGAGGAAGGGGTTCTTTTCGATGGCTCATCGATACTGGGTTATGCCACTATAGAAGAGAGCGACATGAGGGCGTTACCGGATTATTCTTCTTTTGAAATCCTCCCTTGGGCAGTCGATGGAGGAAGGACTGCGAGATTTGTCTGTTCCATAAAGAAGCCCGATGGAACTCCGTTCCAAGGAGATCCCCGTTACATTCTTCAAAAACAGCTGGAAAGGATCGAAAAGAAAAACATGGAGTTCTTCGTTGGACCCGAGTTCGAATTCTTCCTTCTAGAACAGAAGGATGGAAAGTACGTTCCGCACGATACAGGTGGATACTTTACTTTCGGCCCGCTCGATAAGGGAGAAATCGTGAAAAAAGAGATCCTGAATTATCTGGATTTCTTGGGATACATGCCAGAGGCAGCACATCACGAAGTTTCACCAGGGCAGCACGAAATAGATCTCCGTTATGCTCCGGCCCTCTTCATGGCAGATAGGATCATAACCATGAGGACGGCTATCAAGACAGTTGCAGCCAAGTTTGGTCTGTATGCGACCTTCATGCCTAAGCCATTCTACGGAATCAACGGGACCGGGATGCACATCCACCAGAGTCTTATGACACCAAACGAAGACAGTAATTACTTCTGGGATGAAAAGAACAAGAATGGTCTTTCCGAAATGGCATATCACTATCTAGCGGGCGTTCTCTCTCATGCAGTGGAACTTTCACCAATATTTGCGTCGTGGGTGAATTCATACAAGAGGCTCGTTCCAGGTTATGAGGCTCCCGTCTACATAGCATGGGGAACCAAGAATAGGTCAGCGCTGGTCAGACTTCCCGCAGGGGACAAAACGAAAAAACGTTTCGAACTCAGGGCTCCAGATTCTGCTGGGAACCCGTACCTCCAGTTTGCAACGATACTCGCAGCTGGCCTTGATGGGATAGAGAAGAAGAAAGAGTGCCCCGAACCGACGGAGGCCGACATATTCCACATCTCTCAGAAACAGAGAGATTCAATGGGAATAGGGTCGTTGCCGGAGTCTCTAGGAGAAGCTCTGCACCATCTGAGGAACAGCGAATTTATGAAGGGAGTGCTTGGAGAACACATTTACAACAATTTCCTCTATATCAAACAGAAAGAATGGGACGAATTCCGTTCGTATG
>JAJYRY010000103.1 GCA_021793855.1 Thermoplasmata archaeon | reverse complement strand
CAATAAAATCATTAACTCAGAAACCAATACTGGAAAAGTTGGGTAGGTGGCAGAGCGGCTATGCACGGGACTGCAGATCCCGACTATTGGGGTTCGAATCCCCACCTACCCTTTCCCAATTGAGTAAGAAAATACTCAAATAAAGAAACATTAAGTATCCAAATGCATCCGAATACCAGGCATAAGATACTTCTGAGCAAAAGCAAAAAAAAATGAATGACCGGTATCAGAACCTCAAGGTTAAATCCGACCTCACTGCCGACTATTATCTCAGGAATCTGGGTCTCTGGCTGGAATGGACACATGAGGATCCTGAATCGATATTAACGCTAGCCAAGGATAACTGCGACTTATTCAAAGAGAAAATTTCTGATCAGATCGGATCCATGGAGAAACATATTCAGGCGACCAATTTAGATAAGTGTATCTAGAGACAGTCAAGAAGCAAAGAATTGTTAAAATTCTCGCTAGACACTACAAAACAAGAGATTCTGAAAACAGTCTTAATCCAGTAACTTATATCTAGTAAAAGGTAAACTTTTTTGAGCCCTGTATACATCTTTATCATATCGTCAATAACATTACGAGGATTTCGCTTAAAAAATTTAAGTGAAACCTGAAAGCGCAATGCCAACAATCACACAAAATATGAGATGCCGTGGGGTTGAGCTAAACAAGTACAAAACTTATAATACACTCTACAACTTAATAATATGAAGAGAAGGATCGGTTTTATTCATTCTTCTGATTGGTAAATCGGGATGAAGAGAAGTGAACTAGGTGAGGCTGCATCTCTTGTAAGAGAAACTCGGATTAGATCCATAGATAATGTTTTCAGAGTAGCAAAGGAAAGATCTGCAGCACAGTTTCATAGACGGCAGCGGGGACTTCACCAGTTATTTTCGGTATTGTCGACTCTTCTCCATATCCAGTTTCGTTTCCAGTCTCGAATTCGAGTTTCGTTCCTGAATAATCATAAACCGTCCGCATTGATATCTCGAATGGCTCCGTTAACTGAACTTGCATGAGAAAGGCGTTTGCTTTAGTTATCTTCATTTCTCCGATTCTAATGTCCAAGTCTATTGTAGCATTCCTTATTTTTGTCATCCTTTCCCTTAAGAACCAGGCCGAATCCAACCCTTAATTCTGAAACTCGTTTAAATCTTACAGGATTGATGACCTCTCCATCTCAGGAAACCCGAAGGACAAGATTAACTCAAACTAATAACTATCAATATGATGAAAACGCTTATAATCCCACCCGGTATGCTAGAAATCGGAGGCTTATATGGCTGATAATAGTGGTTCGATCAAGTCGCAATCAGCTCCTGGATTAAGGAAAGACGCCGTAAAATTTTGGGGACTCGTTTTTTACGCCGTCTCCATCATATTCCCGGCAGGAGCCTTTGCAGTCACAGGAGTTACTGCAATGGTTTTCGGAGGAATTACGGCACCACTCGCATTCCTGATCGCCGGGGCGACCCTGTTTCTAGCAATAATCGCTGTCTACGTGTTTAGCGAAAAGATTGCAAATGCAGGTGGGTACTTCAAGTATGTCGAGGCGGGAACGCAGAACAAGTATGTTTCAAAGAGCGTCGGGTTCTGGCATCTGTTTTGGGTTGTTGGAGATATCGTAGGAGCAAGCATCGTTGTGGGCTGGTTCGTGTACGTCAGTCTGATAGCACTTTACAACTACACCCTGCCTTTCTATGCAGTGGTCCTCCTGAGCCTCATCGTCCCAGTTCTCTATCTGATAGTTGGATATCTTGGGATCAAGGTTGCAACGAGGACAGCTATGTTCATCGGTCTGCTACAGATCGTGTTCTTTGTAATTATAAGCATAGGACTGCTGGCACTGAGTCACCACCACAGTCTTGCACCATTCAACATTGCAAATTCCACAAACGGCCTCTACGGATTCTTCCTGGCGATGGTAGTCGGTGCTTTCCTGGCTTACGGTGGGTACGGATCTGTTGTATCCCTTGGTGAAGAAGCTCATCTCGCAAAGAAGAGCCTGAAGAAGGCTATCGTAACAGCTCTTCTGATTATGGTTACTTTTGATACGTTCATCGTTTACGCAATCGTCGCATCTTCCGGACCGAATTTCAGTACGGTTGTAGGATCATTCGCACCAGGAATCTACCTAGCCCAACAGTACATGGGAATCGACATAGCCGTCCTTGCTTTTATCATAGTCATATTCGCACAGATATCCTCTCCCGTCATATTCGGCAACAGCGGTGCAAGGACGATATTCGCCCTTGCGAGGGATGGGGTCCTTCCCAAGAGCCTGGCGAGCGTTCACAAGAAGTATCAGAGTCCGCACATAGCAACGGTATGGCTCTTCGTAGTGCTTGTAGTGGGAATTGTGGCCACACTCGGTGGATTCGTCGCGGCACTTGGTGTTGCTAATGGACTGTTCTACGGGTTCTCTGCCTGGTTTATTGCGATCACGGTATTCACGATGCTCTACCACATCGTGACGAACCAATCACTCACCCTCTTCCTGAGGAGGACCAAGGAGAAGATCAACATTCCATTCCACATAATCGGCCCCGGGATAGCGAGCGTCATAATGGTCATAGCAATATACTACTCGCTGGCCGGATTGTCTGGACCACTGCTGGTTGCAGACTTCATGATAGTGATATGGATAATCCTGAGCGTGGTCATTATCTACCTGAGGAGAGACAAACTCAAAGTCGAGAGCGTAGAGGAACTGACAAGGTAGACGAAGGCAGGAAAATGGTCACACCCGAATTCAAACAGCTCAGGGGCAGGGTAAGCTCTACCGGCAGATATACGGTGAAGATCGGTAAGAAGGAATTTATCGATTTCTCAGGAGCTGCCATGGCGGTTGGACACAACTTTGTCCAACCCGGGGAGCTCGTTTCACCCATAACCTATCTGATATACAGGAACAAATATACAGAACGCCTCATCAAGAGACTCGGCACAATATCCGGATTCAATAACGTTGCATTTACCACTTCGGGTACAGAAGCCTGCGACGCAGCACTGGAGATAAATTATGGCAGGCCTTACATTTCCTTCGAAGGAGCCTATCATGGTCTGGACTACATAACAAATCTCGTGTCTAACGGAGAAGGGATAGACAGGAGAAACCGGATAGTTCATCTCAAATTCCCAAGTACAGGGATGAGCGACGAGTCTGTCATCACTGCAAATGAGAGGATACTGAAACAGGCATCTAGGATATTTGACATTGAGGGAAGTACGGTGATCACTGAACTGATACAATCTGACGGCGGCATAAACGTGATGAGTGAACAATTTGCCAGGGCTCTCAAGGATGTGCTTGGAGACTACAACATGCGCCTGATAATAGACGAAGTGTACTCGGCGTTAGGAAGATCTGGTGAAATGTTCCTCTTCAGGAGATATGGATTCAAGCCAGATTATGTCTGTATAGGAAAAGCACTTGGCGCCGGTTTTCCACTCGGAGCGGTCCTCTTCAACGGGCAATACCCGCTGTACAAGAACAATCTTGTCAGTATGCAGGCAGCCACTATGTTCACATCGAGAGTTGCCCTGAAGGTGCTGGGAAAGATCACGGAGGACAGATTGAGATTTGTGAATGAAACGAGCAAGCACATCATGAAGAACCTGAGGGAGGTAGGCAATCGAAGAATTAGAGAAGTGAGAGGGAAGGGCTTCATGATCGGAGTGGACCTTGTAAACTCTAAAGGAAAACCAGATCCGAAGTATGCACTGGACGTCAGGAACAGGATAGCTAGACTGGGCGTTGTGTGCACGCTTACCGGATCACAGAACAATGTTCTAAAGATCACTCCCCCGGTAACTGCTCCCATCGGTGTGATAGAGAAAGGGATATCAATTATTTTAGAGGTTCTTAAGGCCGCAGACCAGTGATAACTGGTGAACACTCAGCGACCTTCAATTTTTTCATTATGTGCGGCTAAGGAGATACGATGCACTGTCCTGACTTCTCACTTTGCCCTGTAGAAGCAGGAGGTCATTTTGGAAGATGCAAAACTCGGCTTTTCTAACCTAACCGCATCATTTTGTAACACTACATGCCTCCGTCTACTCTGTTGTCTCCTCGCTTTCTCCGAGATTTAACAGGAGAGAAATGTTGTGTAAATAATACTGCTAATGTCAAAAATGAGGTTGATATTCAACGGGAACCATGACCGATTTTCCAAATTCGTAGTGATAAGACAGAGTGAGGTTAGGCCTGAAGAACTTATGATGGGGAATTCGAATTTTTTTTTGCGTCCAGTTGAATCTGGTTACAAGAATTTCTTGATGGAGATGCTCTTGAAATTTATCCGTTATGAGGCTTCTACTCGAGCCAAGGGTAAGCATCCGATCTCGTTGCTACCCTGACAAC
>JAJYRY010000102.1:2277-4423 GCA_021793855.1 Thermoplasmata archaeon | reverse complement strand
TCGATCCGTTCGGTTCTAATTATGATAAGATAGATGAGAAGGGAGTTGGCGACGCAAGGAAGATCATAGAGACTCTGAAAGAGCGAACACGCCTTGATCTACTGATAGAGTGCCACGGCAGATTCTCTGCGAATTCTGCAATACGGGTCGCGCAGGGAATTGAGGACCTGGAGCCGTTCTTTGTGGAAGAGCCGGTACACCCTGACCAATTCATTGGACTGAAGAGATTAAGGGAGAGGACAGAGGTACGAATAGCGTTGGGAGAAAGGGTGCTAAACAAGAATCTATTCCTTCCTTATTTTGTGTCTGACCTAGTAGACGTTATACAACCTGATATCACGAATGTGGGGGGAATAATCCAGGGAAGGGAGTCAGCAGTGCTTGCAGACTCGTTTGGGGTCGAAGTTGCATACCATAATGCTTTTGGCCCTATCCAGACAGCGGCAACCCTTCATCTGGACTACAACATACCGAATTTCCTAATTCAGGAAAGCTTCGAGAAATTCTGGCCAAAATGGAAGAAGGATCTAGTCAAATCAGGTTACAGCTTGGATAAGGGATATTTCTCCCTGAGTGGAAAGCCTGGCCTCGGCATAGAAGTCAATGAAAGGATACTCAGTGAGTACAAAACAAACAAGATGGAATCTTTTAACAAAGAGGAGCCTCCCTGGGTAGTAAAGGGTACTTTCAAGAAGGAGTGAATACATTGATTATTCATGATCTAACCCTGCCAATTGAAGAGGGTATGCCATACTTCAAGGGAGATCCTGTACCAGAAATAAGGCAGTTCAAGAATATTCGGAAGGATGGTTACAACATTAAGGAAATAAGGATGGGGACACATACGGGGACTCATCTAGATGCTCCATCACATTTCATCGATGGCGGGAAAACTATAGATCAGCTTGACATTTCTGATCTAAGGGGTAGGGGTATATGTATATCATACAATCCAACGAAAGCACTTGAGTTGCCTGAAGAACATTATGACATTGTACTTCTCTACACAGGATACAACAATGACTGGAAGAATTTCAAGACTTTTGAAAATTTCTCATATATCAAGGGAGAAGATGCAAAAAGGCTCAGGGACTATGGAGTCAGGCTAGTGGGGATAGATTCCCCGTCCGCTGAAATTCAGAACTCAACGGATTTCGAGACGCATCACATACTTCTCGGTGCTTCCATTCCTATCGCAGAGAATCTCAACTCAATCCCATTATCAAAACTGGTGGGGCATTCATTCGAAGTAGAAGTCATGCCCATTATGGTGAAGGACGGAGACGGAGCACCAGCTAGGATAATTGCACTGGAGGAATGAAGATGAGAGCTATTACAACTGTTCCGCCCAACGGAGGAGTCAAATTTTCTCAGGTAAGCCCTGAAGGAGGAGATGGAATTAAGATAAGAACGTATCAGACTGGCATATGCGGTACGGATAAGGAAATAGTACTTGGGAACCTCAAGTTTGCAAGACCAGAGAAAGGTCCTTCGCTCATCCTTGGTCACGAGGCTGTAGGAATAGTGGAAGACCCAAAAGGTAAATCAGGGTTCAAGGAAGGGGATATAGTAGTACCGATGGTCAGAAGGCCTGGCAAATGCAGGATGTGTAGACTGGGGAGACAGGACTACTGCGAGGACGGCGACTTTGTTGAAGCTGGGATAAGAGGGAAGAATGGTTTCATGAGGGACGAATTCATAGATGACCCAAGATTCCTGAATAAAGTTAATGACCCTTCCATATTAGGGCTTGCAGTCCTCACAGAGCCACTGAAGAACGTAATGAAGATTAAGGAAACTTTTCAGTTCCTACGACTGAGGTTACCATGGTACTGCGATGATTCTACTCTTGCGTGTAAAAACATGTATGTTTTTGGTACTGGTACGGAAGGACTCCTGATATCAATCGTCTTCAGATCACTGGGAATGAATGTCGTCCAGGTAAACCGCCATCCCCTGGGAGAAACCATATTAAATTTATTTGACCTCAACAAGATAGAATACCTGGATACATCTTCAGAAAGTCTTGACAAGAAGGTGAAAGATGCTCCAATGGATGCAGCCATAGATGCAGTAGGTGCAATGGACGTATTAAAGGAAATTACAGATAACATCGCAAACAACGGAATTGCTATCATGTTCGGAA
>JAJYRY010000102.1:0-2177 GCA_021793855.1 Thermoplasmata archaeon | reverse complement strand
GAAAGTCTTGACAAGAAGGTGAAAGATGCTCCAATGGATGCAGCCATAGATGCAGTAGGTGCAATGGACGTATTAAAGGAAATTACAGATAACATCGCAAACAACGGAATTGCTATCATGTTCGGAACAAGCGGGCAGTTGCCTTCTTCCAACTATGACGTACTGGAAAAGCTGGTGGACAGGAACATTGTAGTAGCCGGAAGCGTAGACGGTGCAAAGTCACACTATGCTGAAGCAATAAGATTCATAGAGAGAAGCGGTAAGACAACTGGAATGGATAGACTTATAACTGGAAAGTATGCGCCAGAGGATCTCAAGATATTCACCGAAAAAGAGGACCAGGAGATAAAAAAGGTAATAGCCTGGTCGTAATTCGCCCTTCAGGAGCTAAAGCTTGAAGAGTGGACTTCGAAACATATACACTTATACTTTCTTCTATTCGTTCCTCCTCTTGAATCCGGTGTGGGTATTGTACCTACTGGCCATTGGATACAGTATATTTTACGTAACAATTCTCGACGTTGTCTTCTATCTCTCAATCGTCCTAACAAGCATTCCCATGGGAAGAATCACCGATTCAATAGGGAGAAGAAATGCACTCTTCATATCATCCTTGCTGACAGGAATCGGAATCTTATTCTTTGGTTTATTCCAGACTTTCATCGGAATCGCGATAAGTTACGTTGTCTGGGGAGTAGGGGTTGCAATAAACTCAACTGCGCTTGAAAGTGTAACATACGAGTATTCAGAATCCCACAGCCTAAGATACCTTCAGACAATAGGCGTAGTGAACTTTCTTTCAGCGCTCTCAGTTGCAATAGCTTCCCTGATAGGAGGATACATTGGAGAGTACATTGGACTGAAGGTTGTTGTCATTGTAACAGCACTAGTCGTCCTATTTTCATCTGTTTATACACTTAGGCTGAAGGAGAGGAAGAAGGTCCGGATCCATGGAGTTCTTGCCCTGAAGCTTGGGCATTATGTCAGAGACAGAAGAATATTGAGCATAATCCTGCTGAGGGTTGCTTTACTTCTGAACTTCAATATGATGCTCATATTCAAGCAACCGTACTATAAGGAAATGGGAATAACCACCGGACTAATTGGCGTAATATTTTTCGCAGACGTGCTACTGAGGGGATTGGCATCTCTGGGCACTCAAAGGTTTGCCTTCATTGCAAGGAACAGGTTCTTTGCAATGCTTTTCTTCACCTCGCTCACTTTTTTCACCATTTACATTCCGGGCCTTATAGAAAACGTATTCTCATTGGTCTTTCTAATTCTCAACTCTGTGATATTTGGATTCTATTCCAACATATTGAGTGAGGAGGTGAATGCTCTGGTTCCATCAGAAGTTAGGGCTACAGTTCTTTCAGTAATATTTCTTGTCAGTTCCCTGCTCACTGCATTTGCTGAGCCTTTCTTGGGCTATTCAGCGACGGTGATTGGTCTTGAGAAGACTCTTTTGATATTCAGTGCGATATTCCTTTTCATTTCAACTTTTGCAATATTCGTACACATTATGGGCAAGGAAAGCGGAGAATTCAAACTGACTCTCGAAAATAAGAGGGGAAGCTAAGCTGTGGAGAGAGTCAGGGCAGATTCTCTCAGTACTTTCAGTATCTTACTGTCCAGCGGATATGAAAATTCCCAGGAATCCGCATCATCTATGTAGTGTTGTAACCCTCTCCTTGCTTCACCGAAGAGCCTGGAAGAGTTGGATTCATGGTTCATCTGGAAATGGACCATAGAGACACATAGTAATACTACGTTCTGAAAAAATGTGCTTAAGTCGCCTTCGTAATGCTTCCAAAAGTCTTCGAAGATCTCGTGGGCAAGCCAGTATTTTTCCTCATCCATAGAATTGAATCCGTATATGAGGCCGTTTCTTATTTCTATAAGATCATTTAGCGGGAGTCTGTCTCCTCTCCTAAATATGCAAAGCTCATCTATTTCCCCACCTTTTGAAACATACTCCAGCCCCTCCTCAACACTATTGAATCGTAGATCGAACTCCGTATGGGATTTTCCCCTTCTGACTATCAGGGATCTGTTATTAAAGTATCTTCCTTCACTTTCTCCTTTAGAGAAAACCAATATTCGCGTATTCCAGTCGCTCATCTTATTAAGATAACAATTCTGTGTTTAAACGTTATTTTTGGACGCCGTGGGGGAGA
>JAJYRY010000101.1 GCA_021793855.1 Thermoplasmata archaeon | reverse complement strand
CGAAAAAGCATGTGATTCTCTATCTTTTTGCTTCCATGGCCTTCCTCAAGATTTGAGATTTTGACCTTTTGTCTTGACATTTGGCCTAGTTGGAAATCGTTCAAAAATAATTTGGCAACATTTATATAAAGTCGACCGATTAAGAGAGAAGTGCCTGACCCAGAAAAAGACTACACAGAGGAAATCTCGAGAGTTATACTCCCAAACCCTAACAAGGGGGAGATGTTTGGTATAGTCGAGAAACTCCTTGGAAACTCGAGACTTACGGTGATGTGTGCTGATGGAAAGACCAGAACCGGGAGGATACCGGGAAAAATCAGGAAGAGGATGTGGATGAGGGAAGGAGACCTAGTCATTGTCAAACCATGGAGTTTTCAACAGGAAAGAGCTGACGTCAATTTCAGGTATACCAAGACACAGGCAAATTACCTCTCAAGAAACCAGATTCTGCCGGAGATCCTGGATGTTTTCAAGTGATTCTGAACGTAGAGAGAAAGTTGAAACCCGCCTCAAGGAGACTCAGAAGGTCTTTGGTTATGTGTTCGACAAGTTTACTCTACTGAACATTTACAAATTGTTCACTGACGGAACGATTGGAAGGTTTGAATTTCCTATTGCATCCGGAAAAGAGAGCCTGGTATTTGCCGCGTCAAAAGGAAACAAGTATTTCGCGGTGAAGATCTATAAGACAGTCGCGTCCACATTCAAAAATATTGAGAGATATGCCGGTCAGAGGTGGGGGATTGACACCACAAGCAACAAGCGAAAATTCATTGTCCAATGGGCCCACAGGGAATACAGGAACCTGGACATTGCCAATGCTGCCGGAGTCTTGGCACCGAAGCCGATAAAGGTGGTCGGAAACGTTCTCGTAATGCAGTATGTGGGTACGAAACGGACCCCTGCACCGCTCATGAAGAACTGCGAAATCACGGACGAAATCGTTAAACAGTCACTTCACTCAATCAGAACCCTTTACACCAAGGCAGAGTTAGTCCACGGTGATTTGAGCGAGTACAATTTCCTGATACACAGGAAGAAACCTTACGTGATTGACATAGCCCAGGCGATTGATACTAACGATGTTATGTCGAAGGTACTGCTCAAGAGAGATGTTGGCATAATGACAAAATTTTTTAATAAATTTGGGTATAAGCTTGACGAAACAAGAGTGCTGAAATACAGCGTTGGTGATTCAAGTGTATACCGTTAAGATTCCTCAGGAAAGGATCGGGGTTCTGGTGGGAAAAAATGGCGAGACAAAGGCTGAAATAGAAAAAATGTCGCAGGTGGGCATCACAATCGATTCTGCAAGCGGAGACGTGGTAATAGATGATAGCAAGTCAAACGATCCAGAGATGTCCCTCAAGACAAGAGATGTGATAAGGGCAATTGGACGTGGATTTTCGCCTCAGAGAGCCTTCAGGCTCTTTGATACTGGGACGTATCTCGAAGTAATCGATCTCAAAGATTTCACGGGAAAGAATTCAAAGAGAGCCAAGACAGTAAAGTCAAGACTGATTGGGACCGGGGGAAAGACAAGGAAGCTAATAGAAGAGCTCTCTGAGTCCTATGTCTCAATCTATGGAAACACTGCCTCACTCATCGGGGATTATGTGCAGAATCAAATTTCAAGGGAGAGTGTCCTGATGATACTTAGAGGTAACCAGCACAGCACCGTTTACAAATACCTGGAACGTAGAAGAAAAGATATAAGGCTTGCTAAACTGGACTCGGTCTAGAGTGCACCTGCTATCAGATCTGCTATGCGGAGAGGTTCTGGAATGTTACCCTTTACCGTGATTTGTTTTATGAATTTATCGGCAACTTTGGAATCCATTCCTGTCGCCTGCACGAATATCGGACCAAACCTATAGAACTCTTCCGTAAGCTTAGAATACCTCGATTCCCAGTCTTCAAAATACTTCTTTAGAGCATCTTTGATTGCTTTCATGTTAGGTTCGTGGTCAACCACATTGATTATGGGAATACCGGTTTCTCTGAACAACTCCTTGACATCCAAGACATTGAAACCTCCCAGCGTGATCCCCTGAGTCATTATCACTCTGATACCAGATCCCTTTTCCCTGATGACATCCAATATTTTTTCGGTCGCATCGGTGCCATCTACCTCAATTCTCTTCGTTATAAGGGATTCAATATAGAGGTCCTTCCTCATGATTACACCAACTATGCTTGTGTGCTTATCCCTCCTTGAAAATGGGGAATCATCGAACGCTATGACTCTGGTGTCTTTATTGAAGAGTGAGTTCTGATCCACCATTAACGAATTTTTATTGTTATAAGAGTTTTTATGTTCTACGAACAGAACGTCAGACTCTGCTTGAGTAAACGTTTTTATCGACGTGTTGTTAGCACCTTAATGAATGAAGACATCGAAAAATTTTTTCTAGAGAGGGGGTGTCTTATAGAGGAGAAGGCTATAGTGGAAATTGAGAAGAGAGGAGGGTTGGAATACGTGGTCAGGAACGAAAAAAAAATGGATTTCTCATCTCCGATATTTGCAATATCGAACCTTCCACTAATCAACGAATTTTCCCTGGTAAAGGAGTTTCATCTTGACGGATATCCTGGCATAAGCCAGACCTTCGTGGATCTCTTCAAGAGCAGGTACTCGTTTCTGCATGCCAAACTGAATCAGAGAAGCAAGACCCACGTCTTTTCTCCCGTCTCCAAACTAAGAAGGGATGGAGGGACTGTCTTTGTGTCCGGTATGGTGGCTGATTTCAGCGAATCAAAGAAAGGGTACGGCATTGTGGAGATCGAAGATGAATCCAGCTCAATCAAAGTTATACTCCCGAGAACATACAAGGACATCATAATCAGGGATGAAGTCATAGGTGTATCAGGCCAATTCAGCAAGGATGGTACAGCTATTTTCGCTGAAAGCGTTTATCGCCCTGAAGTTTCGAAAGAGCCGAGGATAGGAGGGAGCGATATGAAAGTCATGGTGGTTTCTGACATTCACGTTGGCTCGAAGAACTTCCTCGAAGATAACTTCGTGGAAATGATGGATTATGTCAACACGCAGGGAATCTCTTTTGTGGTAATGAACGGAGACCTCGTGGATGGCATAGGCGTCTACCCGGATCAAGAGAAGGACCTGGCAATTAACGACATCAATCTTCAATACAAGAAATTGGCAGAACTAATATCGAAATTCAACAGCAACGTGAGAGTCATCATCATTCCGGGAAACCACGACATTGTATACCCGATGGAACCGCAGAACCCTCTCCCAAAGGAGATAAACGCACTTTTCCCATCCAATGTCACGTCTCTTTCAAATCCAGTCTGGGTTGAAATTGGTGGGAGGATTTTTCTACTCTACCATGGAACGTCCATTTTCGACTTCTTGGAGGCAATTCCGGGAACCACCATGAACGATACCGACAAGATTATGATTGAAATGCTGAGGCGTGGTCACCTGGCACCAGAATATGGAAAGAATCTTTCATTCATTCCACTGAAATCTGATTACTATCTCATAGACCCGGTTCCAGATGTTTTCATAACAGGACACGTTCACAGTCACTCAATAACAAACTACAAGGGAATTCTCGCAATAAATGCATCCACATTCCAGGAACAGACGGACTACCAGAAGATGATGAATTTCAATCCTAAACCTGCGATTGGCACCGTTGTAAGCACTTACGATTTATCCTCTGAAGCTGTGAAGTTCTGAAGCACGGGAGAATATTTGCTGACTAGATGCTGTCGGAGATTCCGTTCTCTGACACCATCACTACCGCTTCTCCTTCGGGTAGATGCGGTGAGTCAATCAATCTCGCGATTCTCTTTCCACCCTTTGACTTCCTAAGGTATATTCTGTAGGTACTGGCGTGGCCAACTATGTTTCCTCCAACAGATTGAGTTGGGTCTCCAAAGAAAACGTCTGGTCTTGCCGCTACCTGATTTGTCACTGCCACTGCAGAATTGTAGATGTCACCGAATCTCAGGAGATCGTGAAGATGCTTATTGAGAAGCTGTTGTCTCTCTGCAAGTGTACCTCTCCCAGTATATTCTGCCCTGAAGTGCGCCGTCAGGGAATCAACGATGAGCAATCTGACAGGAAACTTCCCTGTAAGTTCGTATGCCTTCTCAACCAGTAATATTTGATGACTCGAATTGTATGCCCTTGCGACGTGAATTTTCTTCAAAACTTCTAATGGATCGAGCTCTATGTGTTTAGCCATTTGCACAATTCTTTCCGGCCTGAACGTATTTTCTGTATCGATAAAGAGGACCTCTCCCGCGAGTCCGTTCTTCTCTAGCGGAAGGGTCGCATTCACCGCAAGCTGATGCATGATCTGTGTCTTCCCGGATGCGTATTCTCCAAAGAACTCAGTAATAGCAGCAGTTTCCAGACCTCCTCCAAGAAGATCGTCCAGAGATTTTGAGCCTGTTGTTAGTTTCTTTATTTCCTTCCTCTTTTCAAGAAGGACGTCTCCAGATTCGAAGTTGCCTATGTCCGCTGCTTTTCTTGCTGACATTATGATTTTGGCTGCAATATTCTCACCGATATCGGTTGCATCCGCCACATCCCTCG
>JAJYRY010000100.1 GCA_021793855.1 Thermoplasmata archaeon | reverse complement strand
TGTCCAATAGCTCATGTGCATAAGCGTATGGCCACGGTCAGAGACAACGAGACCATCGATTCGCTTCTCAACAAATATCACATAGCTGTCTCCGTCGTCGAAACCAAAAGGTGTGTCAACACGAAAATCTTCTTGCCATAGTCAAAGTTTCCCCTAGCTAAAACATAAGGAATCGCAATTCGTAATGATAGGAGGAAAAGGAATGTAATTGTTGGGACTCCAAGCAGGAACCCTATAAAATATAATATTAGGTTACCAACATAGGTGACGTATGGCAAATACATGAACTCCAGCGTTAAAACAATAACAACACCATATGGAAAAATCATGCCTGCAAAAATAGCAATTGGATCCTTGGTGTTGGGATTGATTGACTTCATAAACGTCCTAAAATCCTTGTTCCTATCTTTGAGGTTCTGCAAATAGGAAGACCTCTTTCCTGGGCTATCTTCCTTCTTGTCCACATACCACCTAGTTGCCTTGAATGAATAGCTCCCGAGAGATAAAATGAAAGTGAAAATTCCGATTAAGCTTGAAATAGATTCCAACTTTTGATATTATCGTATCAGATTATTAATTATTTGGACTGCCTTCTGTACTTCTGATAAATCAAATGATTCAAGAGAGTTCATTGCTCCTAAAAATTCAAGTGAATGAGGAATCTTATGAGTTCGGGCGCAGATAACTTACCTGTTTCCGTAATCCTAATCAAATTCCTGTTGGGGTAACTTGATTTATCTACCCTTGAAGACACTACTATCCAGTTTCTGGCCATTTCAATACTTGCATACAACTGATGCGCGGATATGCCGGATCCATCAAGTATCTCTGTTATGGCCTGTTCGCCATGTTTGTACAGGCAAAGCAACAGTCTCATGAATCCGGACTACTTCTCGATATTCATTAAAATCTTTCGTTTGGATAATGTGTGTTGTCAGAATATCTTGCCGAGTGATTCGCTCAGAATTTATATATGGTAAATCAAAAGAAATCATCATATATTAAATAATTTTGACCCATAGCTTGCTACAACATCTTTAGGCCTTTGTAGTATTTCATAGAACTGATGGCGGAATCCGTGGACTTTATGAATTCTCAAGATTACATTGTAGAGTTACGTCAAAAGATCCAAGATCATATAGTCCAATTAGGATTTGAGGACGATGATCTATTTGACAAAGTTCAATCAAATGAGAAGGACAGAATCAGAAATTTACATAGCAAGAGTGTAGAATACTTCAAACAAAAACATGCAAAATTCATTGAAAAGTATGATGACAAATTTATTGAAAGATACATAGCGAATGGGCATGATATTGATCCAGCAGCAATCGACGTTAAGCTCCAGGTAGTGGACAATTCTACTTTGAACAATGTTTTCAACTGGGCTAAAATGCATTGGTCTATTCCAGTTTCAAGCGGTTATGGACGTCGTTTAAGGTATTTAGTTATAGATAAATCAAATGATTGTTTGATTGGGCTAATTGGCCTTGGAGACCCAGTTTTTGGAATGAGGGATAGAGAGACTTTTATAGGCTGGAACCCAGAGACAAGAAAAAAGAAATTGAAAAATATAATGGAAGCTTACATTCTTGGTTCACTTCCTCCGTATAATTTAATTCTTGGGGGGAAACTGACTGCATCCTTGGTTTCTTCTTCTTGCATAATCTCTGATTTCAGGAAGAAATATAGAGGGAAAAAGAGTCTGATTTCAGGAGAAATCTTCGATGGCAAATTGGCTGCTGTCACAACTACTTCGGCTCTCGGGAGAAGTTCCTTATATGATAGAATTTCGATTGAAAACGGAGCAAAATTTCTTCACGTGGGATGGACCTCTGGATCTGGCGACTTTCATTTCTTGTCCGAATTCTACGATGAACTATTGTTACTTGCAAAAACATCCCCAAACCGTATTAAAAATCCAAAGTGGGGAAATGGAATAAGGAACCGAAGGGAAGTCATAAATTATGCATTGAAGGTTTTGGACCTCCCAAGAAACTTAGTGTATCATAATATTAAACGAGAGTTGTTTCTTGTTCCTATGGGTGAAAAGTACAAAGAATTCCTAAATGAAAAATCAAAGATAGTCAATTATTACGGGCTTTCTGTGGATGAAATAACCGCTTTTATGAAAAGAAGATGGGTTTTACCTAGGAGTAAGAAAGACCATAAGTACCTTGATTTCTCTGCAACTTCTTATAAGTTAAACGTGTCTGAAGAAGATAATGAAAGGTATCGCAATCTCTGATAAAACTTGAAAGTCACTGAAAATGGGCCACTACCGTCGGGACTAGGCTGTAAGAATCCCTTTTCATCTAAGAAATTCTTCTCTTCCTGAGTCAAGTTCCTGAATAAGGACAGAGTCTTCTTTTTTGTTTCTTCATTTCCCATCGAATTCTCAATGGCTATGTATTTGACTATAATTGACTGCATTAAGGGGTTTTGCGCATCCTTATTTACAGCATAAACCAAATTCTTGAGAAGAGTAGATGTTGACTGAATACCAACACTGCTTCCAACTTTGCCAAGTTCGTCAAAATTACTTATATTTACTGGTAGAACAAACGGCTGCTCTGATGTCCACATGTAGCATTTACCTTTGATGGGTTCATTGAGTATCTGAGTTATTATGTCATCCGAATAGTGAGCATTGGCTGCTTTCAGATTTCTCAAGTCTGTAGAGTTGATCATATGGAACACAAAAAAGTTGTCACCTTGACTTAAAATCTCATTGTCGATACTCCCTGGTTGCTGAGTGACAAACACAGACCCAAGTGAGTATTTCCTACCCTCCTTGGCCAGTTCTACAAATGGATAGTCATTGCTGGTTTTCCCTCCCAACACTGACTGTGCTTCCTCAATCACAAAGTTAGCCTTGATTATATTCGTTTCAGAACCCCCAATGAACTCCCTTTGATTATTGTTGAAAATGTATCTTACTATCATCGAAGAAAGCCTAAGGGCAGATTGGGAATCCAACAAAGAAATGTCAACAATTACTACCGTCCCCTTTCTCATTGCTTCTTCTAAAAGCTCCATGAGTTGCGACTGCGCATCGTGCAACTTTTGGATCGGTACTACAAGATTATTTTTAATTGAAACGATCCTGTCCTCTTGCATTGCCCCGTCAAAAACTTCGTCAATTATTTTCTGATTATCCGCCCTAAATCCTTCAAGTGAAAGAATATCTACAAGGACCTCCCACTTCCGTTGACTAAGACCCATCAAAACTGAAAAGAAAACGTTTTCGTGTTTTGCAGAATTAACCAATATCGGTACGACAAACTCGGGGGCCATTCTCTTGAGGTTCAACTTGAGATTCACATAGATATTGTTTATGCTTGCGTCTATCCTAGTTCTATTTGTTATGAAAAGTGCTTCCCTCATATCCATTATTCCGGGTTTACTATTTTTACTGGAGATCGCGTACTCACCTTCTGGATCAAAAATCAAGAGTCCTCCAAATTCATCCCTCCAATTTAGGGCCATGAGCTTGACAAGATTGCTTTTTCCATATCCAGCTCTTGCAAAAACAAATGTTCGCTTGGAGTTAATGTTGGTTATGTCAAACTTAACCCCAAGTTCATTGTTAAGAAAGAACTTACCGATCTCCACACCATTTTTCTGCTTCACTTCTGCGGAATTGATTATCTTCCTCAATGAATCTACATCTGGTTTTCTTACCTTACTGGTAATGTGTGGTATATTCTTTAGTCCTGCACTGAATTCTCCTTGGTGCAGTGTCCCCAAAATCTTGATCTTCACTTGATATCTAATCTTCCGGCTTTTGATGTCTTGGCCTATCCTATCAGCCTCCAGGGCAACGTCGCTAAGCCATTTCTGGCCCATGAACGACATTAATTCACCGAATGGAACATATTCCATGACCCTCGCCACCAAATCCCCTTCTCCATTCTCAATGAGCAGAAAACTGCCAATCTCTATGTTAAAATCTGCCTTATATGGAGCAATGATATTAGCTAAATATTCATAAGAAGCACTCTCCAAACCCACGAATACCCCTATCAAGTCATCATCTTGCGGCATAGTCAGCCCCTCCCATTATCCCTTTTGAAACATAATCGTCTATCATGTCAGCGTCCCTCATGTAGTTAATTCCGTCTGGGTCTAGTTTATCTTTTATTACTTCCCTAACTCTATCAGAAAGGATCGTTGCAGGGAAACCAATTCTTTGAGCAGATTCATTAGCCCTGATCAAATTCTGATATTTTCAGCAATTCGCTTTCCCTTTTCTGTAAGAGAGATCATATTTTTCGGCGGATAGGAAGTGTTATCAATTTTGGTGGAAATCAATCCTACATCCTTTAGAATACGAATGCTGTTTCTGACGATCCGATCATAAAGGTCACTCTCATCGATGATTCTTTGAAAATTAGTTTCCCCGTGATCGAAAAGGTAGACGAGTATCCTGAGGACTCCTTTTTGACCTTCTAACAGACCTTCACGTTCTTTTTCCACATCAATGCCCTCTCCAAGTTTTTTCTTGATCGCTGACTCAATTCCCGAATTAATCAAGATCTTCACCACGTGCATCAGTCAATGAGAACTGCCCTTTAACCCTG
>JAJYRY010000099.1 GCA_021793855.1 Thermoplasmata archaeon | reverse complement strand
TACTAAGCACGCAAAAAGAAGGGGAGGAGAACATTTACGACAGGATTTTCAGGGAAGAACTAAAGTAGAACTATCGATCCTGAAAAAGGCAAAGTGAAGCGTTAACCTATTTATACGAATTAGACCTCATTGGATTGATGGAAAACGAGGTTCTAAGCCTGCTTAGGAAAGGCAGAACCATGGTCATTTCTACCACAGGGGAAAGCCTCTGGTCTGCGAAGGTATTCTATGCACTTGAAGGCGGCCTCATTTTCCTCGTTGAAAAGGGAAGTCTAACACTTAGGAATATCCTAAAGAACAATTCGGTAGTATTTACAATTGATTTTGATACACCAGATCTGTTCATCCAGGGGGTCGGAAAGGTTACAATACTGGGAGAGCCGAAGGAGTTCCACAAGGAGAGGGGAACATTGTTGTATAAGGTTCCGGAGGATACCCTCTTTGTCAAATCTGGTCACGTATTGATAGCCAAACTTGAGCCAGATAACGTGAGGTTCAGCGATTTCCGTGCTCAACCAAGGAAGACAGACAATAAGTTCCGCCCGGAGGAGATGACGGAGAAGAAGACGTTTCGCTACTGGAGGGCTCTCCGTCCGTGGTCTTTTCAGCAGAGCGTTACATCGCTGATTTTTGGAGCTCTGATTGCTTTCCAGGTCAGTTTTTCAGCTAGAACTAATTTGTACCTACTGTTGCTGTCCGCCATATCTTTGATTCTGGTACATGGAGCTTTCAATGCATACAGCGATTACTTCGATTTTACATTGAAAACAGACAAACCTGAAGGAATGGGATCGGCAGGTGCCAGGGTCCTGATAGACAGGCTCATACCAACCAGTAAATTCCTCTTCTTCACCACGCTTGTGTTTGTGGTAGGTCTAGCGCTTGGCATCTATCTCATAATTTTAAGACCAGTCATTATACCTTATGTCATAATAGGATTGTTAGCCGGTGTCATTTACGGCCTGCCAAAGTTTGGGTGGAAGAGAATTGCGCTAGGCGATCTTGCTGTTTTCCTCGCTTTCGGCCCAGGCATCTTCCTGGGTTCTCTAGTGCTGCAGGGCGGTCACGTTGGCATCCCCCAGCTACTCATTTCCTTCTCACTAGGTATGATAATAGTTGCAATCCTACACGGCAATAACTGGAGGGACATGAAGGACGATAAGGAAGCCGGGGTCAAGACCGTCGCATTATATCTGGGGGATAAAGGATCACTGATCTATTACGTATTCCTTATATGGGCTTCTTACCCTCTTTTTATATCAGCCGTTCTTATCGAGCCTAGATTGTTCCCCATTCTAGGCGCTCTTCTGACTATCCCATGGGCAGTGAGGTTGACCAGGATTGCTAGAAACGGAAAGAATATGAAGAGGAATCTGCTTGATATGCTCACTGCCAGTTTCACGTCCCTCCACATCTACTTCTCAGTTGCATTCTTGGCAGTCTTTCTTGCGATAATGTATTATTTCCCCTCTATTCCCTTACCATAGCTGTTTTTTACTTTGACCTAGCGTGTCCTTTGTTCCCTTACTTCGCTAACGAGGTTCTTCAATAGGTCGATCATAAACTTCTCAGAATTCTCGTCCTGAAATTCTCCCTTCTCATTGATCTTTTTATCCACAGAATTTATGATAACCTCAGGCCTGTTTATGATTCTTGAATCAAGGAAGACAAATGATTGTCTTAGGTGGTACTGCGCTCTAGAACCACCCATCATTCCGGTGGATGAACTCATGATGGCCCCAATTTTCTTTGCAAAGACGTTGTTTGGTACAGATGCCCAGTCTATTGCATTCTTCAAAAATCCAGGGACAGAATAATTGTATTCTGGTGTGACTATGAGAAAGCCATCTGATTCCTCAATCAATTTCTTGAACTTTACCACAGACTCATCAGGTTCCTTTGCGAAGTCTGCATTGAATACTGGAATTTTCGAAATGTCTGCCATGACCAACTTTGAGCCCTCAGGCATCAAGGTCGCAGCTCTCTCCATTACTTTCCTGCTGAATGACCCTTTTCTAAGACTTCCTCCAAAACCAGCAATTACTATATTTCCTTCATCTTTCATAAACTGCGTATTTTAGCATTATAGTTAATCTTCACCCAATATCTTTGCGAAATTCAAGCAATCTGGCATCTTTTCTCATTCATTAAGAATTGTTGCTCTTGACCAAACCAAACTAATTAATTGAAGTTATAATGTAATTATTATGGAAAGCGATTTCCCGAAAATAGAATATAAATTCATTGGAAATACGGGTGAGAAGGTATCTGAAATTGGACTTGGAACTTATGGAATAACGGACTACAAGAAGGGAGAGGAAGCATTTGCATATGCAATAGAGAGAGGCATTGACCTGATAGATACTGCAGAAATCTACAACACAGAAGATTTTGTAGGCAGAATTATCAAAAGATTTGGGAGGGAGAAACTTTTCATAATCACCAAAGTGTGGCCAAAAAACATAGTGTCAAAGGATAGCACAATAAAAGCTGCTAAGGGTTCATTGACGAGGCTTGGAACAAGTTATGTGGACCTAATCCTGATACACTGGCCACACAGGACTATGAGTATTAAGGAACAAGTGAAGAATATAGAGGCTGTCCAGAAGGGGGGGCTGTCGAGGTTTATAGGTGTTAGTAATTTCTCCGTTGACCAGTTAGAAGAGGCAAGGCATTCCACTGCATCTACGGAGATCGTGTGCAACCAGGTAAAATACAATCTCGATGAAAGGGGAATAGAAAATGACGTTCTTCCTTACTGCACGGATAATGGACTTTCTGTTATAGCTTATACACCCATTAGCAAAGGTGAGGCTTCAAGAGATCCTGTATTCAGGGACGTTGTGAATAGAAGCGGAAAGACTGCTATTCAGGTCTCGCTAAATTTCCTTTTAAGCCACAAAGAAGTCATTCCCATACCAAAGACTGAAAAACTGGAGCACATGAGAGAAATTATGGGGTCTTTAGGCTGGAAACTTGAAGAAAAGCAAATTGCACTGCTAAGCAAGAAATAGATACGTTTCAGCAGGTCTTTAACGAACTAACTAAAAGGAATGGCCGGTCAGGCACCCGTTCTCGTTTGTCACAAGAAGTAAATGAACTCAACATCTATGAAACAAGTGTTTAATCCTTTCTAACTTCCAGCATTATTTATGCTTTTCGAAACTTGAGAAACCACTATATATATAAAATAAAGAAATTGTCCTTCTTATTGTATATCATTTTATATGCTATGACGTATTTTTGAAGCAAAATGTCGATTAATCTTTATGCGGATTCTCTTGATAAGATTGATCTTAGGATTGTAGAGCTTCTAAGCATGGATGGGCGAATCACGGACACTGAAATCGCCAAAGAAGTCGGTCTTAGCAAGACAAGCGTGAGGCTTAGGAAATTGAAACTCATCAAATCTGAAAAAATTAAGATACTGGGAATACCAATTTTACAGAATTTGAATCTGGTGTATGCTGACATCATGATAAAGTTCCTAGTTAACACTTCCCAGAGCGAGATAGATAGCTTTGTGAAGTCTCTTCTAAAGGAGGATCGTGTCTATGAGGTTAACAGGTACCTGTACAAATACGATCTAGATGTGGAGGTTTATCACTCAAACTTTGCACTACTGAAATCTTACATACAGGAACTTTTCAAAGACATAAAAATCATTGAATTCTATGACATATTCCCAGTGCTGCAAACGTACAAGGGTTTCGGGGTAATACTTTAAGTGGAAAACTTTCCCTCAATGTGTGGATTTTCATATAATCTCTCTAAGGTAACAGATACCGATAAGATTTTGGAAGGTATCCGAACGCATCAGTACAAAGGATTGGGAGATTAATTAAAAGGAATGAGTTGAAGGTGTTACTTAAATCTTGCATACAGAAATTTTTGCCCTTTGTCATGAATAGAAAATGCTATGGTCAATTTTAATATGGGTTTGCAAAAGCAGCAACGGACTCTCATAGCCATGAGCCCGCGGGTTAAAAAAATGCACATTACTTCTCAACTTCTACTTTCTCTCTCATTCCACCTTGGAATGAATGTATAGAGTAAGATAAGGCTCAATAGACTGAATCAACTTGTTTTTTGCTTTGTTAACATGTTCCTGCATCGTTGACTTGGTCAGCCCATGTTTCTTAGCTAGCTCTTCGATCTTAACTTTCTTTGGTGAAGAAAACATCCCACTTCCAATTGCTTCCCTCAAATATTTTGCCTGTTTGAGTGAAAGAGCACCTAGCAGTTCCTTAAGGGAAATCCGGTAAACGTCCCTAAGGGATTCCGGTTCAATCTTCTTTTTCCTAAGGATATGAATCTCTCCATTTGCTGACGCTCTTTTGAAGAATTGTTCCAGTTCTGCATCGGAAAATGATATAAGTCTAAGCCTCTCCCTTCCATCCTTGTATATAGCAGGAGCCTCCCAGAGAAGATTCATCGATTCGGCAAGCCTTATGGTGGAATTGACAACGTTGCATCTACAAGATATTGCGGTTGATGAATGATTTTCAGAAGAATCTTCGGTCACTACGTAACTGTGGATTTTCTGCGTTGTAATTTTCAAGCTCCTCGCTGCCTTCTGAACACGTTCCTTGGGCCCATACATCTCTACATAATCAA
>JAJYRY010000098.1 GCA_021793855.1 Thermoplasmata archaeon | reverse complement strand
TGTTCAAGAACTTGAACAGTGCCTCGAGGGACGGGTTCACTTCTCTTACCTGACGGACCATTTCCCTGCTAATGTTTCTCAAATCAAAATGAGCTTGCGGAGTAGATCTCAGTTCTGTCAGATACACAAGCTCACGAAGACTTATCGTCACCAATGTCGGATGTTTGTGGGCAAAAGTCACAACATACTGAGCTGCATTTTTGTCAACCGAATATATGTCTTCATAGAGTTTCTTTGACTCATCGATCATTCTTTTGTATTCTCTTGATAGACCCTCAAGTTTTGATATTATTGGTGGTACATCAAACCCGTGCTCTGCACTTAAACTCTTTCTCTGTAGGGTCAAGGAACGGTGCCTTTGCAGATCTCTGAACGCGCCAAAATTGGTTCCAATTTCGAACGTGTAATGGACGTGCTCAAAGCTCCTGTCCAGTTTGTTCCTCCTGTTCTTCCTCAAAGACGCAATCTTGTCAAGAATCTCTTTCTTCTTTGGAACGCCAAGAAACGAAAAGGCAGAATAGAGAGATTCGTAACTCCCATCCGTTTTTTCAAAGTAATAGCTTGAAAGCACCTTGCTGAGAACAACGTCATCACTTTCTGATTGCACCAACTTGACGGCATGATCCAACGGCATCTTATCCGCTATGATTTTTTCTGGAACAAAATTCTTCACAGATTTTAGAAATTCTATGTTATCTATACCGTGAGGATTTTCAACGTTATCAATCAACTTTGGAAAAACCAGTTTCAACTCTTCCAATAGATTCGAGTAAAGTTTTTCCGCCTCTTTCAGTCCGCTAACTCTTAACCTTTCGAGCAAATGAGAAAAAGCACGAGCGTTCCCGCTAATGCCAATGTTCGTCAAAGTCGATGCGGGTAGAATGAACCTGGTTTCATCGAGAGCCCTGCTCCTTACCGCGCTTTCATATGCCTTCCTCAGGACTTCCTCGGAAGGATCTTCATCTCCGAGTTTGACTTCTTTGCCATTCGGAAGGTTGAATTTTGTGTTCTCAAATGAATTGTTCTCCTTGATATAACTCGAGACTCCCACAAAGATTTTCTCGTACAACTCGAAGAGTGAATCGTTGAACTCGTCGTATCTTTGATGGAATCTTTCTGGGATGCCGGCCTCTTGCGGGCTCAGGTACAAGTATCTGCCATCCCTCTTTTCCCTGTACGATACGTATCTCGAACTTTTCTCGAGATATGACAATCCAATTCTGCTCTCTTCTATGATCTTGGATAGGACATTACTCACATTTTGAATCCCGACCTGAGCAGTAGCAAGTTCGGCCACAGACTCATCTCCATACTCCAAAAAGACCCTCTCGTAGAACTTCTCTCCTCTATCGGATACATTGGCGAACTCCTTGTCCCATAGGGTTCTTATATCCAGCTCCCTCGTCCTGCTGTACCGCGACATGAGAGCTCCTCGATCGACCATCTTCTCGCAGGAAATCAGAAAAACGTCCTTGTCCCTATTGGAGAATGAGTCCATGCGACTGTAATTTCAATTCCAATTTATCTTTTGTCTCTTAAGAAACCTGTTAATAGACTTGGAAATGTACCTTGAAAATATATAAACATATTTTATCAGGTAGTTATTCTCAATTCATCATGTTCACCATTCCAGAACAGGAAAAGAAACTACTTGAAGAAAGGGTCGCTACCTCCAGATCCCTTGGATCTGACAATAGTTTGGTACTCCACGGAGGGGGAAATACGAGCGTCAAACTTAAGGTCAGAAGTCTGACGAGCAAGGATGTTTCTGCTCTATTTGTCAAAGGATCTGGATCTGATCTTTCAACCGTAAACATCGAAGATTTCACTGCAGTGAACTTGGACAACCTAAACGAGGCTAGAGTACTCGCAAACATGACCGATGAAGATATGTCATCTTTCATCAAGGGGTGTATGCTCGATACCAGTCAGTCGTTCCCTTCGGTTGAGATCTTCATACATGCCTTCGTCAACTCCAAATTTGTGGACCATTCCCATGCAGATTTCATAGTTGCCCTTACCAATACAGAACTGGATGAAGCATCAATCTCGAACGTGTTCGGAGAAAAGGTGCTAGTTATACCATACGTTCAGCCAGGTTTTCAACTCGCTAGAACTTTCTTGGAAACGATTTCCAAGAAGGACATCTCTAATTTTGCAGGAATTATTTTACGAAACCACGGCCTAGTCACCTGGGGGAACACTGCCAGAGAGAGTTATGAGATGCACATTAAACTCGTCAACCAAGCTAAGAAGTACGTCGAGTCTAAATGGGCGGGAATACCGATAACGAAATTTGAAAAAGAAAAGGAAAACGTTTTCCTCGAATTTCTGCCGAGTCTGAGGGGCATGCTAAGCAAGCAAAATAAGAAAATTCTGACCTGGGACAATTCGGATGAAGCAGTTGGCTTTTCACTCAGTACGGAAGCCAAACGGTTCGCTAATCTCGGTCCTGCAACGCCAGACATGTTGGTTAGAATGAAAAAGAACTATCTCTATTCAGAGGATCTTTCCAAGCTGCAAGACGAGATCAACGGTTTTGCAGAAGAGTACAAATCGAACTTCGAGAAGTACGTTGCTGCAGGGAGAACTATGCACGACCCATTCCCGTCCGTTATTGTTATCAAGGGTTACGGTTTGGTAACTGCTGCATCCTCCAAGAGGGAAGCCGATATAGTGCGGGATGAAGCTATACACTCCTTCCGGGTTGCGTCAGCGGCCGCTGCTATTTCGGAAAACAAGTTCATCACAGATGCAGACTGTTTTGACATGGAGTACTGGCCCTTTCAGGAGGCCAAACTCGCGAGGAAAAAGAAGGGGACTCTGGAGGGATATATAGGACTCGTTACGGGAGCTGCCAGTGGCATAGGCAAAGTTACTTTTTCAAGATTTGTGGAAGAGGGAATGGTAGGAGTAGGAGGAGACATAGACCAGAAAATATCCGAAGTCTCCAGAGAACTGGGACCGTCTGCATTTGGCGTGAAATTTGATATATCCAGCGAAGACTCAGTCAGGCAGGCTTATAGGGAGATAGTGAGACAGTTTGGAGGAATCGATGTCGTTTTTAACAATGCTGGTTTTCTGAAACCTTCCCCGCTTGAGGATACATCCCTCGATGACCTGAGGAAACACGTGAACATAAACTCCATAGGAACTTTCCTGGTGACGAAAGAAGCCTTTCTGATCATGAAAAAACAGGGAATCGGAGGATCTTTTATCTTCAATATTACCAAAAATGTGACCAATCCCGGAGAGGGTATGATGTCTTATGGGACTTCGAAGGCATTTGCGGCACAACTTTCAAGGTACGTTGCACTCGAAGGAGGAAAGTACGGAATAAGAAGCAACGTAATCAACCCAGACAAGATTTTCAGGGAATCCAAGATATGGGAAGGAGGAGTGCTGGAGAACAGAGCGAAGGCAAAGGGGATTTCCCCGGATGAATACAAGAAAGGTAATCTGCTTCACGTGGAAGTACTCCCAGAACACGTGGCTAACGTCGTTCTTCAATTGATCAGAGATAACGTATTTGGGGCCACAACCGGCACCATGATTCCAATAGATGGTGGCATTAAATAGCGGACATAATAAGTTCTACTTATCAGAAAAATTATATAAATTCATTTTCTTTGAAACCTCATGGAAAACGAGCTTAAAATTGGAGATGTGGCACCGGATTTTGAACTGCCTTTTGGAAGCGGCAAACGCAGACTATCGGAGTACAGAGGAAAAGTAGTGGTCGTTTACTTCTATCCGAAGGATGATACCCCTGGTTGCACAACGGAAGCGTGCAACTTCAGAGACAACTTTGACGACTACAAGTCGAAGGGGATAGAGGTGATAGGAGTGAGCGTGGACTCGGAAAGTTCCCATAAGAAATTTGTAGAGAAATATGACCTTCCATTTGTTCTCGCTGCAGACACATCTAAGGAAATTTCGAAGAAATACAATGTGCTAGGAATTGGAACTGCAAAGAGAGTCACTTTCATCATCAACAAGGAGGGAAAGATAGCTCACATATACCCGAAAGTGAGTCCGAAAGAGCACGCAAACGAGGTCATGGGTAAGATCAAAGAACTGGGTCTTGCCTCTTAGTAATTTCTTCTCCTAAACCAGCCCGTCTTTTGTTGGCCGTCGTCGATTATGGGCTGGTCTATAGGTGTCGGGGGGTTAGGCGGATTCTGGTCTCCGTCCTTACTCTTTCTTTGCCTCGACGTGGATAATGCCCTCGCAAAGAATGCAAACGCGAGGAAAAACAGGACCGTTATAAGAAGATAGCTGACGATCAGGCTTTCCGCAAGGAGAAACACGACACTGACTGCCGGGATCAATACGGGTCCTAGGAATTCAACCCCCTGATTTACCGTCGTGTTGCTCTTAATGAAGTGCAGGGTCATGTATATTACGTACGCGTGAGATGATAGCCGTCCAGCATTCCACGAGTATGAGTAGTTTGCACCGATAGTGTTGAATGTCACATTCGTAGTCGTCAGAGTTGTATTTGTGAACAAGTCGATGAGCTGCAACTTGGCAGTGTCCGTAACATTCTTCGCGGGGACAGTGAAGTTAAATGTGTAATTACCGTTGTTGTTGTAATAACCGAAATTAACATCGTAGGTGACGG
>JAJYRY010000097.1 GCA_021793855.1 Thermoplasmata archaeon | reverse complement strand
TATCTGCCATGCTGCATGACCATACCAAGTAAGCTTTACCATTTCTCTCCACTCCTCTGACCCATTGTCAACGTTGAATAAAAGATTTTGTTAGTTCATTTTGGAATCATTTCTCAAGAAGGTGCCCGCATCCTCCCTGAAGCCAGCAGGCTTTCAAGGAATTTGCCCCTTATTTCGTCATGATTTTTTCCACTTACAACCAGAATTATCTTTACCAGGTAGGTGTCTTTTCCAATTTCCTCCACATTACAATGGCACTCTATAATTTCCTTCATTTTTGAGGCTATTGAATCCACATCCTCCTTGAAATTAGCATAATCAATGCTCTTCATGATTTCCGTCCTGATCTGAATCCTGTTCCTTACAGGGTTCACTGTAGTCGCTCCCTGTATCACTATGCTGTTTGGAAGCTTGAGGATCGTTCCATCGTCTTCCAATATTGTAGTGAAATTCATGGAAATGTCGTCTACCACCCCCGATATTTTCCATCTGAATTCGTCCCTTGAGAGAAACTTTGGAGGATAGGATGGCAACATGTACGAGTACTGCCACGAATTGAACTCAATATAGTCCCCCGGAGCAAACGGTTTAGACCATATTAGAAGAATCCCACTGAAGAAATTCGAAAGTATTTGCTGGGCAGCCAATCCGATTATCGCACCTCCAAATGCACTGCCCAAGATGACCGAGCTTAGGTCCACTCCCAGAAGGTCCAAAATAACAAGGAGTATGATGAAGTAACCTAAAATTGATACCAGGAATACAAGTGGTTTTGCGTATTTCTTCTGTACCCTCCTTTCAAGTGTTACTAGCAGGGCCCTCAGTATTAATCGAAGGATTATGTAAAGAATCAGGCCAAAAAGTGCTGCCTGAATGATATTTGTGTATTGCGCATAGCCTGCAGGTATGACCGATTTCGTCTTTGTGAAGAAGAAAACAAGAGCTATCATTGCCAGCCCAGTAAGAATTATCCACCACAACCGGCTCGCAATGCTTCTCTTCTCCATGATAGGGCACCAAATTATCTGATAAAAGTTTTATCGGTTTAAATCGGAGCGTGGGATTGGACTAATCAAATTAAATATTTTGATTTGATTCATGGGAGAATGGCCACTTACACCGTGACTTACAAGAAGAGCAATTTTTCAAGGAAGGAGCTACAGGACATTGCAATTTCAGTAATCACGCTTTCTGTGGCTCTATTCCTCATCATATATCGTTCTACTTTCAGGGTCAACGGTGTTCCCATAAAACTGCAGATCCTCCCTGCCCTGGGAATTGCCTTCCTAATGACTATAACCGCCTTCCTTATACACGAGATGAGCCATAAGTTCACTGCTATACATTATGGTGCTTGGTCTGAGTTCAGGATGTGGCCAATGGGATTGGTCCTTACTATAATTACAGGACTCATTGGGTTCCTCTTTGCACTCCCTGGCGCGGTTTATTTTGCCAGTTATAGAAATCCGATTAAGGAAGGGAAGATTGCAGTCGCCGGACCCATTGCAAACCTGGTGATGGGTGCTGTCCTGCTTCCCCTGCTACTATTTGTACCCATGACATTTGGTCCTTATGCAGCAGTTTTCTTCCTAGTATATATAAACCTCTGGCTAGGATTGTTCAACTTACTGCCTATCCCGCCCCTAGATGGAAGTAAAGTCTTTGCCTGGAACAAGTCCTACTGGGGGATAATATTCGGCATCGCTGCCGTCATGGTGATTTACTTCTTCCTGAATTTTGGAGTGATCTAGCTCCCTCCTGAGTTTGAAGCATTGCTAATTGTATTTATAGCCTCATTCTTTGGAGTAAAGACCTTCCCCACTTTATGATTTGTCAGCCGATTCAGATTTTTCCGTGTTCCTCCTCTTTGCGAACCACCTGTAGAGGAAGTATATGAAGAAGGCAACAATGAATATTGCAAGCAGGAACAATCCTATCTTCTCTATGATTGGAACAAGTGTATTCCACGATTTCCCTAATACATACCCTCCTGCTGCCAGCGCTGTAGACCATATAAGGGACCCAGAGAAGGTAAATATTGAAAATTTCACAATGTTCATCTTTGATACACCTGCCGGTATGCTCATATAGGACCTGAAACCAGGCACAAATCTCCCGAAGAATACAGTCCATTCTCCCTTTGCGTCAAACCACTTCTCTGTTCTCACAAGGTGCTCCTCCTTTAAGCCAACGTACTTTCCTATGAAGAGGATCAGTGGCCTTCCACCATAAACAGAAATATAGTATAACAGAAGATTTCCTACAAACCCTCCGATGGACCCAGATAAGGCATATAATATAAAGAGACCTAAATTGCCCGTTGAGAGGAAGCCTGCAAAGACCATTATTACTTCCGAAGGAAATGGGAGTCCTATTCCTTCCAGTACCATCAGCAGGAACACGCCTGCAGGACCCAGAGTACTCATAAGTTCAAGGGATTCTTGAATCAAGTATGAAATTAAGCCAGATATAGTGAAGACCAATCTAGTTCAAACTCGTTATGCAAACTAGTTAATAAACTTAGATTTACTAAATTGCATCCTCATTACCTCTTGCCAGTAGGATAATGCCTGCGGTTACACTTTTAATCTACTTTGCCATAGCACTGACAACTAATAGTCATCTTGGGGAAATGATGAAAGTAGATATCAATGAAAGAATGATGGCCCTTAGCAGGAAGTACTCGCACTATGGAGAGGTCCATGACTACAGCAAGGACGGGAGTACTGAAGACGTGAATATTCCCTGGAACGCTGCAAAATTGATTACGCTGGAAAGGGATAGGTACAGTTGTCGGATCTGCGGCAAATCGCCAATGATATCGGAGAATAAAGGCGGGGTTGAAAGACTGCGAGTGGAGGTTGAGGTTCACCACATAATTCCCAGAATCGCCGGTGGCTCAAATTCCACAAGAAATCTCATAACCCTTTGTAAGGATTGCCACATAAAAACATTCAAAAATAACTATACTGGAATCCCGTCACTTGATATAAAATTAGATGAGGGAGTTGAAGTATTAACAAACAGCGTCGTCCTGCTAAAGTACGGCAGCAACTGCAAGAAACACCCTATCTCTGCGTTCCATTACAGGGATAGAGACATCTTGTTGAAGGAACCACTTGATTGCGAAATCTGTGACTTTCCAAGTCTGAAGAGGGTTTATGACGTAATCTTTCAAAGAGACTTGGATATCGAGGAAATTGTAATTAAAGATAAAAATAAAAAATATAGCGTGGGAATTATTGAAAAATAAAACTCCCTTTAGAATCTGCTTCTGAAATTTCTGTTGTTATTGAAGCTTCTCCTGGGTCTTCTATCAACCTCATCTGGTTGATATTCTTTCTCGCTCATGTCAACAGACTCATTAACTGATTCAACTGCCGTGTCTGCCTTCTTTATTGCTCCGTACTTTCCTACGTTGAGTCTCATGTGTCCCCTGACAAAGCTTACGTACCCATTTTCGACGATAATACTATCGCCGTTCTCTACCTGGCTTACTTGTTCATTCCAGAGTGACATTGTCACTTTTCCAGTCTCGTCGCCTAGGACTGCCTCGGTAACTTTTTTCTGTTCGCCATATCTTGTCTGTATGTCTTTAGCCTCGCCAACATTCAAAACTTTTGCCAAAACAGTCACTCTCTTGGATCCCTGGTTGAGATCCTTCACTTTTGTAAATTCGTCCATATACTACCAATCCTTTGTCTAGAGCTATTAGCTCATCATCTTCAGGTTAACGTCCTTATTAACCTTTTCCCCCTCAAAAATCAACAAGAAACCGCGTTAACCATTCTATATCAGATAAATTTGCCAAATTGAAATCCTTTATTTATTGATTTTATGAACTGCATTAATCTACTTATATGAAAGAAGTATGAGATTCATAAATTTAACGTTTATTAAATGTTCCAATATTCAGAATTTTCTACAATGGAATTTTTAAAATATGTGATTTTACGAATATGAATTATATTACTTCCTAGTTATTTGTAAATCCTTTAATGCAAAAAAATTAAACTTTATATATAAGTAAATCTTGAGAGAACTCGGTGAAAACTGTTGTCGATAGGTATTCATCTTGTTGGTGATCTTCAGGGGGTCTCACCCGAGAAGATTTCGCACACAGATACAATGCAGGAGATCATGGAATCTGCAGTAAAATACGGAAAACTAACTAAAATTAGGTCTTACTATCACCAGTTTACCCCAAGTGGAGTAAGTGGCATCATATTGCTAGCAGAATCGCACCTCAGTTTTCATACCTGGCCGGAATACGGACTGGTAGCTTTGGATATTTTCACCTGTGGACCAACTGAAAATGCCGAATCTGCAATGGAATACATCCTGGGAAAACTGACTCCCTCCAGTATAGAATATAAAAGAATTGAAAGAGGGGTAGATTTTCCAAGGGGAAATCAGAAAGAGAAAGCGATTGAAGCTACTGCCTAGAATAGGTATTCGAGAAGGGAGGTTAATTGCAGTCCTTTCTCCCATTTCATCATGTAGGCGCCGCTCCTAGTTACTTCCAGCTTCGGGATGATCTTTGCAAACATTCTGTACTTTCCTTCATACTCTGAATCAAACGTAAATACTCTCCATGGGTCACCATTAACACTCTTTAGCCTGTATGCATAAAGGGGCATCACGCCA
>JAJYRY010000096.1 GCA_021793855.1 Thermoplasmata archaeon | reverse complement strand
TATGAACTGATGCATCTTTACTCTACCAAATACAAGTCAAAAGTCATCAAGGATGCAAGGACGTGGGTTTGCAAAAAATGCAAGCAAGGCATTTATTCCGGAGGAGGAAGGGTCAGAATAAACAATTCAACTATCACTGTGAGCTGCGGTAATTGTGGCTATATCAGAAGAATACCTATCTCTCGTCGATCGTCTCAGCGGTGAAGAGCACGTTGTAACCGCCTAGCGTTGCATGGACCCTGTCGATCAGAGATATTGCTTCCGACACCGTGGCGTGATCCTCCCATTCATACACTAGATCCCTGCTTCCAGTTATCGGTTTGAAGCCAAGAGATTGCAGCCTAGAAATTATCTCCGAGGGTCTTTCTCCCTCTGTATTGAAGATTATTGAGAGATATGTTCTCTTGACCATATGGCAGAAATCACCATATTGTATTTATTCCTTTGTTTGAATCGCATTTAGAAAGAAAGCAGCCTCATACAGGACTTGCGGCTATTATAATGCGTTGCTTTGTTATAGTGTTTGTTTTTCTGTCGAAATTGAATGATTTTAGCTCCTCTTCAGATAGATCATTAATGAACCTTTTGCACTCTATTCCATTGACCGAATTTGTCTCCACTGGAGACAACCATTCTTCGAAACTGAACTTCTCGCTGTCTTTAACAGATTTAATGATTCTGAATCCTGCAGATTTGAGTGAGAACATAAACTCGCCCTCATTGAGGGCTGCCACATGAGTAGGATCCCTTTTCCTCTCCAGCTGATTTAGAAAGTCCCCTGAATCAGACTCAGGAACGACCATGTCGCTAATTGCAAGAATTCCATTTTCATTCAATAATTCCCTTGATTTCCTGAAGAATTGGTCCTTTTTGTCAAAATGGTGCAATGCTCTCCTGCAGGTAATTGCATCAAATTTCAGGAAGGTATTGTAAGAATAGTAATCCGATTTAACAAATTCTACATTACCAACATTGTTCGAAGAAATAAGTTTTCTAGCTTCAGAAAGCATTGCCTCTGTTGGATCGAGGGCTACTACAGTTGAGCTCTTTCTAGACAACTCTAAGGCAACAAAACCGGTGCCTGTAGCAACGTCTAAAGCCCTATTCATTTTCTCCGGAAGGAGGCTCATCAATATTTTGAGGTCTTTGCCCGCTTTAAATGAATCACTCTTGGAATAATGCTTTGCAAAGTCATTAAAGAAGGGATTGTCACCCATTGAATCACTATAGTAACTTCCATTATAAAGTTATAAGAATTCGGTTGTTGGCCTTTAAGGTAAGCGAGGATGGGATTTTTCAAAAGATATGGGGGAGTTGGATATTCACCAGCTATTTTTCTTGACAGTATCAAGAATGTGTTAAATTAAAATGAAAACTCTGCAATTTACAAATTAGGCATTGTTGGTTGTGGGGGAACAGATGTTCATTATATGTGTAACGATGTAAAGAGGACCAATCATAAAGTTACCAAATTTTATTTCAAAGAAACCAAACTGGAATTTTCACCGCACTTTGATACACGAATGGAATACGAATTGAAAAGACTTAAAGCAAATAAATCATTTTATGTATAAATCATAGCAGCAATCTGTTCAATTATACTACAATATTCTAAATTGGACGCATTTGCTTTATACGTGTAAACTATCACATAAATGAAAAAGTTTGGTGAAAAACGTGACTAGTAGCATAGTTTTCCCACAATGGAGAAGAAGACTTTTGGAAGAACATCTGCTTATGACGTTAATATTGCTAGAGTTATTTTTGAGCATTGTATTTATCTTAATTGGATATCTTAAAGGCGAAATCTACTTCAGAGGAGTTGGAGTTGGTTTGATAATTGCTTGGGTAACAAGTTTCATAGCGTACTTATTCAAAAGACTCAACAATAAAACAATGAACAATGAAAAGTAATTGCCTTTCTAAGGCTTCACTATTTTTAAGATTAGTTATTTATGTTTTTAACTTCGTGGTTCACTAAGAATATCAAGTCAAGAATATTATTGGGAGGGATTGCACCTCAAATTGACTCGTCATTTGGTTCGTACTTCTATAAACACTACGTTGTTACGACTCTAGTAGATAATTTCAATGTGACTGCCTATATGTTTTGAGTAAAAATCACTTGGAATGTACCACGTACCTGGTTAATGATGAATGGACTCTAATTTCACCTGCTAATTTTATTGGGAGGTACTCTCTAGCTAATTTGAGCAGTTCTACTGAGGGAATGCAGAATACTTTACTCCCTCTAACTCTTGAAAGGAGGGAGAACAGCCTTGTATACAGATATTCCCTTGACTCGGAGAATACCTTCGCACCCCTGCCGTAAGGGGGATCAGTTATGACTGCAGAGAATCCACCGATATTTTCAAGCTCAGAAAAGTCCCCATTCATTATCACTTCTGGGAAGTTGAAGTGCCTCAGGTTAAGGTTCCCACCTTCAAGCATCTTCCAGCTTCTGTCAATTCCGTACCCGTCGATTCCCATTCTAAACCCCTCTATGAGGAATGTTCCGGTTCCTGCGAAAGGGTCAACAAATTTCTCCCCCTCCTTGATACCGGAGATGTTGATCATGCCTCTTGCAAGAACAGGGGAAATGCTCGATGGATGGTTCATAGGTTTTGTTCTGTATCTAACGTCAATGAGGGTACCCATCTTTCTCTCATAAATCAGCTCAGTGAATATGGGTTCGCTGAAGTTGTATATGTAGAATCTAACGTCAGGCCTATCCAGGTCTACTTTACCGTTGATCCTCTTTGCCATTGTTGAAATGAGGGAGTCCCGGCCAGGAATCCTATTCTCTCTTATCGAGTAATGCTGTTTCTCGTTTATCGTGATAGGCTCATCTTGTCCTATGATTCTACCTACCCGCTTTGAGAATGCTACCCTTGAAACAATCTTATATGGATTATCTGTAGAGAAAAAAAGGAGTTTCTCAGTCTCTCTTTCTATTTTGCCTCCATAGCCTTCAAGCAATCCTGAGATCTCAGCTCTCGAGATGTCACGAAATCCTCCCAAATACTCTGATACCAGTTCCAACCACCTAGAATTACTTATGAGTAAATTAAAACAGCGATATTGATAATCAAGAACTCTATTTACTTTCAGCATGCCAAGATATAAGGAGAGCGGGGTCGATTTTGATTCAGTTGCGGCCTTCAGGAATGCAATAATAGAAGAACTGACGTTCGAAGGAACTAGATACAAGAGGGCTGCAAAGATAGGTCACTATTCTGGTCTTGTATCTTTCAAAGGTAACTATGTAGCAATTCATACAGACAACGTTGGAACCAAGACAATACTAGCTCTTGAGCATGGCTACTTCGACGAGATAGGATATGACCTTGTGGGTATGAATGTTAATGACATTGTCTGCATGGGAGCAGAGCCTATGGCGATGGTAAATTACGTTGCTGGATCCATGTTGGGTAAAGAACTGGGAAAAGCCATAGGAAAGAGTATCAATGACGCGTGCGTAGAGGCTGGAATTTCTATGGTGGGCGGAGAGACAGCTTCAGTCCCGGATCTCGTAAAGGGAATAGATATTTCAGGGACGATAATAGGAAACCTCGAGAAGGGCAAAGAGATAACAGGGAAGCGAATAAAAGAGAGGGATAGGGTAATAGGACTGAGGTCAAGCGGTATTCATTCTAACGGTTTTTCACTTATAAGAAAGATATATGAAAACAAAAGTGAATTGCTGGAAGAACGAATTGAGGGAGAAAAGTTCTGGAGGACTCTGCTAAGGGGCACAAAAATATACTCCAAGAAAATTTTTGAAGTGACTCAGGAATTTGATGTTCATGGAATATCGCACATAACAGGTGGTGGAGTAAGGAACCTTCTCAGGCTTAAGGATTCAAGATATAGGCTGTCATACCCGGAAATACCGCTTACATTCAGGAAGATCATACGAGACGGAGGAATATCTAATCAGGAAGCGTTCGAGGTATTTAACATGGGAATTGGAATGATGGTAATTGCGTCTAAGAGGGAAGAAGATGATATAATGAAAGAACTAGATAAGTTCAAACCGGTTGACCTAGGCGAAGTGGGGTCAGGGAGAGGGGTATCGGTTGAAAACTATGGCGTCAAGTACGAGAGCTATTATTGAATAATCTCAATTAGTTGGTTTTCAAAATTAGCTAGGAGCTATCGAGAGAATTTTGATGGTAAATCACTAAGATTTATATTTCCGTATTAACTCTTCTTTAGATATTGAAGGGTGATTAAATGATTGGAAAAAGAGCACCAGATTTTGATTCGAAAGCATTCGTAGACGGAAAGATAGAGGATTTTAGACTGTCTAAATTGAGAGGGAAGTGGGTTGTACTGTTCTTCTACCCCGCAGATTTTACGTTTGTGTGTCCGACTGAAATCGAGGGGTTTGCAGAGAAGTATGCTGATTTCAAGAAGGCTGGGGCAGAGATAGTAGCAGTTAGCAGAGATACTGTTTACGTCCACAAGGCATGGGTTGAAAACGACAAGAGAGTTGCAAAAGCAAAATACCCTATGGTAGAAGATAGGAAGGGGGAGATATCTAGAGATTACGGCGTACTCGATGATTCTTCAGGAAACTCACATAGAGGTCTTTTCATTATAAATCCGGAGGGAATCATAAAGTACATGGTAGTAACGGACGATAATGTTGGACGAAGTACGGACGAGAC